>NZ_AZSN01000131.1:0-10099 GCF_000576225.1 Methylibium sp. T29-B
GCCCGAACGCGAAGCGGCCGCAGCAGGCGTCGTCGGCGATCAGCTGCGCCAGGCCGGCGCGGGCGAAGTCGGCGAAGCGCGATCGGGCAGCTCGAAGGCCGGGTGCAGCGACGCGACGGCCGCCAGCACTTCGTCGACGGCATAGGGCGTGGCGCGCGGCGGCAGCGCAGCGCCCAGGCGGAATGCGAACTCGGGCTCGACCACGCGCATGCGGTTGCCGGCGAGCGACAGCGTGGCGCCCATAGCGTGCACGAAGCTGCCGAGAATGCGCCCCGGCAGCGGACCGTCGACCTGGATGTGCGCCTGCCCGGCCGCGCTGGTGGCGGCGATCTTCCAGCCGACCACCGGGCTGCCGGCCACCTGGGCCAGCGCGGCCTGGATCGCATGGCCGGCCGCGGCGTCGCCGGGGCGCAGCGCGTCGGGCAGGGCGTCGATGACGTTGCCCGACTGGCGGCAGCGCCAGAGCAACTGGGCGGCGTCGTGGGCGGCGGGCGGCATGGTCCGGCGATGTTGCCAGACGGGCGCTCGCCGTCAGAACTGCCTGAACACCGCCGCCGCCACGATGCCGGCGGCGATGGCGGGCAGCGGCTTCTTCAGCACGAGCATCACCACCGCGGTGGTCGCCAGCGCCAGCCGCGCGCCGCCGTCGCCCTGCACCGCCAGCGGCGCCAGCAGTGCCATCAGCACCGAGCCCGACATGGCCTCGATGAAGCGCCGCACCCGCGGGCCGATGGGCACGAAGGACATGACGAACACGCCGCCCCAGCGCGTGGCCAGCGTGACCAGCGCCATCACGGCCACGATCAGCAGCGTGCCCCAGCCCAGCGAATCAAGGCTCATCGCGCCGCTCCTTCCAGGCCGTGCCCAGCAGGCCGCCGGCCAGGGCGCCCGCCACCACATGGCTGTTCTCGGGCAGCCAGCGCCAGGCAGCGAGCGAGGCGCCGGCCGCCACCGCCCAGATGGCGAGCAGGCGCAGGTTCTTCACCTGCCCGCCGACCGCCATGGCCAGCAGGAAACAACCCATCACCATGTCCAGCCCCCACCGCCGCGCATCGGCGATCAGGTCGCCCACTTGCGTGCCCAGCCAGGTGCCGACCACCCAGAACAGCCACAGCGCCAGGCCGCCGCCCAGCAGCTGGCCGAGGCCCGGCTGGCCGCGCCCGAAGGCCTGCAGGGTCATGGCCCAGTTGGCGTCCGAGGCCAGCACCATCACGCCGTAGCGCCGGCGCGCCGGCAGCGGGCGCAGCCAGCGGTAGAGCGTGGCGCCCATCAGCAGGTGGCGGGCGTTGATGGCGAACACCGTCAGCACCAGCGGCAGCACCGGCACCTGCGGACCCCACAGGTCGAGCACCGCGAACTGCGCCGCGCCGGCGAACACCAGCGCGCTCATGGTCACCACCCAGCCGGCGTGCAGGCCGTGCTGGGTGGCCGCCAGGCCGAAGGCCGCGCCGAACACCAGCACGAAGGCGGCGATCGGGGTCATCTGCCGGAAGCCGTCCCACACCAGCTGGCGGGTGAGGGCGCCCGGTGCGAGGAGCGGGTCGTGCAGGGTCATGGTGCGTGACTGTGGCCGCTTTGCAGGGTTCCGAAAAGCGCAAAGTTCGCATCACACACTTGCGTTCAGCGGATGCATCGAGAACCGCATGGCACGGCAGCACCGACCGCATCGATCCGGACAAGTAGAACCCGCTGATCATGAAGTTCCAGAAAGAAGTTCCACGGCTGCACGACCGAGCAGCTTCACCCGTCTCGCCTGGGCGAGATTCCCGAGGCGAAGGGTCTGGCGGCACGGTCCGGAAGGGTGGCCTACAGTGCCAGCGGCCCTGTCGATTCAGCCTCCTTTCGTTCGTCGTGAAGGCAGGAGGCGCGCTTGAGCGGGTGCGTCGACCAGTCAACCCTCACCAGGAGTCAAGGCATGTCCTATATCGACGGTTTCGTGATCGCGGTTCCCACGGCCAACAAGCAGCAGTTCATCGAGCACGCACGCCATTTCGACGCGTTGTTCATCGAACTCGGAGCGATCCGCGTGATCGAGGGTTGGGGCGACGACGTCCCCGACGGCAAGGTCACCGATTTCCGCCGTGCGGTCCAGGCGACGGCCGAGGAGACGGTGGCGTTCTCGTGGGTCGAATGGCCGGACAAGGCCACGCGCGACGCCGGCATGAAGAAGATGCTGGAAGACCCGCGCATGGACCCCTCCACCCCCGGCAATCCGCCCATGCCCTTCGATGGCAAGCGAATGATCTTCGGTGGCTTCGAGCAGGTGGTCGAAGTGAAGGCTTGAGCGGCTGGGCCCTGCGGGACCTGGGCCCGCACTGGGGTGCACTACGGTGGACATTTGGCGCACACCACCGGCGCCACCGACTGCTGCAGCGCGCGGTTTTGCGCAAGCTGCACATCTGGTAGCTCGCACTCGGCCCTGCGCAAACAGGTGAGCCCGACGACCGACTAGTGTCGATCAGCGTGAATACGGTTTCGCTGTCCGGATGGCCGCGACCGCTGCGAAACGGGCGTAGCGTCACGAATGGCAGCTTTAGACTGATCTGAGTCAGTCGATTCCCGCTGTTCAAGGACCGCTCTCGCACTCAGTGGTCATTCAAGCGCTTGGGGCACCGATGGCGGCAGTCAGTCGCCTTCAATACGTCCGGCTTTACCCTGGATCAACCGCTATCCCGACACGTCATCGTTAGACCTGTTGCAGCGCAGCATCGACCTCGACCGGGCCATTTCGACCCGTCTTTGCATTCAATCGTGGGCTGAACGCTCAGCCAGGAGGAAGCGGGACGGTGAAGCTGGCCATCAGACGGCCGTCCCAGCCCTCCGTCGTCACCACCGCAGTGGACGTCGTCTTGTCGAGACGAACGACCTGGCACTTTGAGTCGGTGTCGCCCCAACATGCGTGCGGCTCACCGAAGCCAAGGCGCTGAAGTTCGCGCAGTACCCAAGCTCGGTCCTCAACGGTCACCGCGTTGACGCAAGCGTCTTCGCCATCGTGCTCGAAATCGAGCTTGCCGCCGGCGACAACCGGCCGCAGACCGCTTCGCGACTCCAGGGGAACAAGCTCGTCCAGTTTCTGGAAGAAGACTTCAAACTCAGGAGCCCCCTGACTTGGCCCGAACTGGTGCAGCAGCGCCAACCACTCGCCGTGCCGGACGCCGATGGCGATGCAAGGCCCGAGACTGTCCGTGGTCAACACGTCCAACGCGTCGTCAACCACGAACTCGCTCATCGGGACGTCTTGGCTTGCAACGGTGGGGTGCGTGGGAGGCGTCATCACCACATCATAGGGACGGCCCGCCAGAGGGAGCGGCCAACCCCGTCAGCCCCGACCGAACCTCGGTTTGGGCGCAGCAACCAGGAAGGCCTTGCCAGGTTGACTCGCCTTCGTAGCCGTCTCAGCAGCGTCGGCAACCTCGCCCGAAGGCAGACCCTCACCAGGCGCCGGCGGCTGTAACTCCGTCGCGGCAGCAGGGGCGGTGTTCGACTTGTCAGCGACCAACCAAGGAATGGGGCTGCAGAAGACTGCGCGCACAGCGACTGGCCGATTGTCCGGCGCCTCCTTCAGGCGGTCACGAGCGCGAACAAAACGCTGCGCGAAGAACTGCCGTTGCAGGTAGACGCGCTGGCTTCGTTGGACATTGACGGCCCCGTACAGGTGCTCCCTGCCACTGAGCGAATCCGTAAGCTCCTCGACGAAGTTCGAAACGGCAAGGTGGAAGTCGGCGGGGCATTGCTTGTGCCGCATGGCCGCCTCGACGACGTGCTCGAACAACTCCCCGAAGGCGCCGAGATGGATGTGCAGAGTCGCGATTCGCGACAAGAACTCGAACGCGACGCTCACCGTCGAAGCGAACTCGGTATCGGGCGACGAGAGGTAGCCCTTGAAGCGGCGCATGCCTTGCTGCAGGTACGCACCGCCTTGCAAGACCATCCAGGTGAGGTCGCCTGAGCCCAGCGACACAAAGCTCCGGTTGGTCAGAAACTGGCGAATGGTTGCTGCCGCCAGCTTCATCGGGTCGACCAAATCTTTGCTTGCGCAGTGCATCAGCAGTGCTTGGGGCCAGACGCCGGGAACCTTGGCCACCGCTTCCAGGACGAATCGGAACCGACCGTCGAGCGTCAAGACGGTAGCTCCCGTCGATTTGGCGAGCAGCAACACCTCCAGTTCTTCGTCCTGGAGCACCTCAGCCAGGCGCGGCGCCTCTCCTTCGCTCGGTAGCTCGCCGTAGGCCGGCTGCACTTCGCAGTACTGCTCGACTGCGGCAAGCAGCGCCTTGAAGAACTCAATGCGGCGCGCGTGGTACCGAGCGTCGTGCTCGATGAGGGCAAGCTGCCCTTCGACTTCCGTGCTGGTCGCGACACTTCGGTCTTCTTCGGCCTCGCGCACGAGCCCTTCCAGCATCGTCTTGGTCACTGACGACACAAGCACCTTTGGAAGGTGACCGAGCGCCTCTTGAACCCCAAGATTGACGAGTTCGGCGATGGTCATGGCGTCGATGACGTAGACCGCGTCGGGTCGTGCGAGCAGCTGAAGCGCGGCAACGCGCTCTGCCTCGATGCCCGTACCGACAAAGAGCGGCGGTCCTTCAGATGGCCAGCCCAAGACGACTTCAACGGTGCTGCGACCCTGACGTTCGGCGAAGCCGGAGAGCGTCATGTGCCCCGTGGCGTAAACGTCGAAGAGCTGCCGCGCAATGGCCGAAGAGCGCATGACTTCGGCCTTCATATGCGCGAGGTCGCGCTCCCCGTCGCCGGTCATGCCGACAGGGACCATCTTCATGTTCGGCAGCCCGCCCAATTCACGGGCCCGCTCCTGCACGACCTGCAGCATGTGTCGGTACGCCGACTGGATGGCGGTCACCGTGTACGCCTTCGTGTCGCCAAACGCGAGGGCCGGAAGGCTGACCTGTTGCCCAAGCACGGCACCGAGCATCGCCGCCGCCTCCGGTGCGGCTTGGTCCGCGTAGCCTGTGCGCTTCGGCAGCTCTCCTACGTTCGACGGGTCGATGACCAGCTGCGTAGCGTGCCCGAACTCATCAACCAGCGTGACGCAACTGCCCGGCACGACCGCCGGGAGGTTCTCGTCCATGAGCGGCAACGTGCCCGGTGCTGCTACGACCGAGATGAAGTACGCCGACAGCGCCCCCGGCTCATCCAGGTTGCGGCGAAGCATTCGATAGAGCCGACGCATGCCCCGTTCAGCCTCGCCGTAGCGAAGTTCCAGCGTAGCCAGCTGCGCCATCGGCTGAATGCGGCCCTCAAGCAGCTCCGGGACACTGCGAAGGTCGTTCTGAAACTCAGGCGGCGTCGATGAGTGCAGGCTCACGCCCATCTTGAAGACCCAGCTTCCAGCCGCGGTCGGATGCTTCTTCAACTGGGCGTCCATCAACGGGCGCACGAAGGCCCAGTCGGCCGCTTGCTGCCCCAGCTCGATGGCGAGGTTGCGGGTTTCGTCGTTGTCAATCCACTCTGCGGGCAGACCTGCGAGCATCTCCTTGGCCTTGCGCCGGTTGTGAGACCGCACGTAGCACGCGAGCAGCCTGTTGTGCAGGTCGGAGAGGCGACCGGGCGTCACCAGCCGTTCGAACAGGGCCCCGGCCTCGAAGAACCGCCCCATGGAGAACAGCAATTCCGCCAGCATCAGCCGTTGGCCGTCATTGCTCTCCTCGGTGACCAAGGTCTTGGCGCGTTGCACGATGGCGTCGGCCTCCAGCGCGCGGCCTGCACGGTTGAGGACGCGCGCCGCGACGCAGGCAGAAATGAGACCGCCGGTCTCATCGACTTTGGCTGCAATCACCTCGCTGACGGCCGCGTCCTGCTGGTCGGCTCGGGTCAACGCGTCCCAGCGGAGGGCAGCCAGCAGCTCAGCCGTCTCGCTGTCGACGGGGTCTCGCGCCAGCGCTGCGTCCCGCGTCTGCTTCAGCAGCGCCAGGTTTCCGTTCTTGGCGGCGATTTGACCCACGACAGTCAAGCTGGCGTCGTTCATCTCGGCCAGTCGCCCCGTCGCAAGAGCGAGAAGCTCAGTTTCACGGTCCAGCTCGAAGAGAGCGGTCACCTGGGTGCGGAGAATCTCGGCGGAGCGATGCCCCTGCGCCTCAGCGTCCTTGGCAAGAGCCAGCGCGTCGCCAAAGCGGTGCAGCATCAACAACGCGTAGCCGAGGTGGGCGACGGTCTCCGTCACTGACTCGGACTGAATCTGCCAAAGGCGCTCATGCCACGGGTTGAACTGAGCGACCGCGAACTCGAGTGCCTCGGTCTCACGCACCGGCAGCGCGCCCGTCATCGCACCTACCGGGAACCTCGAACCGCACTCAGCGGCGATGCGAAGCGCGTTGGCCCGGATGAAGAACGCAGCTGCGGGATGGTTGGCCGCTTCCTGGCTGAACTTGATGGCTGCGTCCAGATTCCCAGCTTTGAGCTCAGCCTGCGCCAGGAACTGCAGCGTATCGGGCTCTTGCTTCAACGCCTCAGGCACGTCGGACATCCGAACCGGCTCGCCTTGAACGAGGCGGGCGTTGGCCAGCGCGAACCAGACTTGCTGGGAATCAGGGAACCGCTCGAGCGCCGCCTCTCCCGCAGAACTAGCCTCAGGCAGCTTCTTCTCAAGCATGAGCCTCGGACCTGAGCCGCAGCCATGCGTTCGTCGTTCGGGTAGAGCTCGAACGCCTTCAGGAACAGATGGGCCGCCTCTCCGTCGTCCAGGCGCATGAACCAGAGACTGAGGCCCTTCTGCAGGTACCAGCGGGCCTTCTGGTGGGCGTCGAAGGGCCCAAGGTCCTTGCCGACGACGGCTAGGTGGTCGAGCGCGTCGCGGTATCGGCCCGCCTTCAGGAGCTCGTTGGTTCGGTCTAGCTGGTCCGAGATGAGCCGGTCGACGGAGTCGAGCCGGGCAGTCGGAAGCGCAGACATGCCGAGCAGCGTGTCGCGCTGCTCCAGGACAAGGGTCTGCAAGTTGCTGAGAGCCGCGTCCTGTCGGTGGTAGGCGGCGCCAGGGCTGTTCGGTGCGTAGCTGTCTTGAAGGACCGGGAACCGGTCAATGTGATTGCAGATGTCTTCCCAGAACTCCACCTCAACTGGGAACAGCCCCTTGGCTTCGCGCGCGTCGGAGAGTTCCTGAACCTTCTTCAGCAAGGCCGCGTCGTTCGGCGCGGTGGTAGCCAGAATGAGCTTCTTGATGGGCGTGCCGTGCTTGTCGGCCTTTCCGACCTCGTCCACGACGTCGTCCCACTTGACGGGCTTCATCGTGTACTTCTTGCACTGGATACCGACCCGCCCGACGCCAGCTTCCTTCACGAAGACGTCGACGCCACCCTGAACTTGGCCACGACGGCCGTTCATCTTGGGCATCCGGTAATCGAAGACGACGCCGTACACGTGCGCGCACATGCGCTCGAAGTCCGCCTCGTTCTTGGGCGGCGGGATTTCGAAGGGAATCGCGTGCAAGCAGGCCTCCTGAAGTTGTTGTTATCGTTAGCGCCAGATGTGCTCTGGTGCGTGGACCCGTCGCGACGTGGAGACGGGCTCGCTGTGCCTCACATGATGACCCGCCCGCGGTCTCCGTAGCCCATCGGCTCGACTTGCAGCGCGGCAAGATGGTCCAACAGGCCCTTCCGGCAGTTGAACGAGCTGTCTGACGACTGCATCCACGCGCCCCGCTCACGCTCGACCAGGTTGTGCCGAAGGCGTCGCCGGCGTCAAAGCCGCCGTTGAAGGCGCGGACCATGTCGCCCTTGGGATTCACCGCGGCGTGCACAGACAGCTCGTTGAAGCCGGCATCTGAGACAGACCCACGGGCCGGCAGCCCGTTGGGCAGTACGAAGTCGAAGACCTCGCCGCGGCGCATGTTGTCCGGGAAGCGGTTGTCGCCAGGCCGGAGGGTGAACAGCTTCTGCTCCAGGGCGGCGTTCACAGCGCAGACCATCAGGTTGCGCCAGGCCTTCTGCCGCGTCGTCTTGTATTCAATGTCGTAGGCAGAGTCCGGCACCGTCGAGACGACGCCCGGCACGGGCGTGAGGATGGTCATCTCGAAGTCGAACTCTGGGTCGTCCTCGTAGCCGAGCTGCTTCAGGCGCTCGACGAAGCGCTGCGTCTGCAGCAGGGCGAAGGGACGGTCTTGCTCAGGCCCGACCATCGCTGCCTGCATGGCGGCGTGGGTCCGGAAGCCCAGGCTGTGGGCCAGCGCCTCGCTCAGGTGCGACGACTTGACGTGGGGGAACTCGTCGCGGAGCGACTTCTTGAGGGCGGCGAGCGGTGCCTCGCAAAGGGGTGTAGCGGCCATACGGCACTCCAATCTGCGTGGTCGACGTTTCCCGATTACGCATCGACCCGGATTGAAGTCCGTTCGGTGGCGCCAAGTGCTGTGTCTGATTTAACCCGGGAACAGGTTCGGCTCAGACGCCTTGCGGGCATGGTACAGCACCTCTGTCGCTGCGCAGCGGCAAAAACGTGGGGGATGTCGGAGGCGGGTCACTACAGGTGGCATCTGCCAATCCGAAAGACCCCGTGAAGCTCACACCCCTCATTGCAGCAGCGCTACTTGGGGCGGTTGTCGCAGCTGCAACCCTCCTTCATACCGCAACCCCTAGCATCTTGGCGGAATCCACCATCTGCTTGCACGAAGCGGAGCCCGTTGTGCTCGCGCTCCGATACCTAGAGGCACAGGTGCAATCCGGTACCACCTACGCCGACTAAGGCCGGGCCGTGAGTGCCATGACCTTTCTGCCACCACCATTGCAGAAGGTCCGTCGGCAGAACAGCACCGCACGTTCCTGGATGGGCTGGGCCCCGTCTTGTGGGACTAGCAGGCGGCGAAGGACTTTTGGAGCGGAAATCTCCAGGAGCGTACCCGTCCAGCGATGTCACCTTGACGTTCGCCGCGCACTCACGGGTGGCGCTCGCGGTGGCAGCGAATGTCAGCTTGGTGCCGGTGACGGCGCTGTCACCGACTGACGGCCACTGGCAGCAACCGCTGCCAAAGAGCCGCTCAGCACGCGTCAATGACTGGCTGATGAGGAGCGAAAGCGGTCATCACCCGTGAAGTTCCTGTGGCGAGCAGCACCGCATGCAGAGGCGGGCCACCGACCCGCATGCGGACTGTCCGCAAGGTGTCCACGAAGAGTTCATCAGCGCACCGCCACACACCACGCCGGTCGCCACCGCCGCGATCACCTACGCCGGCCGTGCGATCGGCGCCTTCAACGAGTTCGCGGCCGACCCGCAGAAGGCCGTGGCCGAGAACCCCTGCGGCTGAACCGCGAGGCCCGGCCGCGCCTTCAGGCCGCGGCCGGCTGCACGCCCTTCGGCGTGAGCCGCAGCACGCGGTCGGCCCGTGCCGCCGCGGCCGTGGAGTGGGTGACCAGCAGGCAGGCCGTGCCTTGCTGCTTCACCTCGTGAGCCAGCACGTCCATCACCCGCTCGGCGGTGGCGGGGTCGAGGTTGCCGGTGGGCTCGTCGGCCAGGATCAGGCGCGGTCGGTGCACCACCGCGCGGGCGATCGCCACGCGCTGCAGCTGGCCGCCCGACAGTTGTTGCGGCAGTCGCTCGCCCAGCCCGCCCAGGCCCACCGCGTCCAGCACCGACTGCACGCGCGCCGGATCGGGGGCGCCCAGCAGCAGCAGCGGCAGCGCCACGTTGTCGGCCACGCTCAGGTGCGGCAGCACGTGGAAGGCCTGGAACACGAAGCCGAGCTTCGCGCGCCGCAGCAGCGCCAGCGCGCGCTCGGGCAGGGCGGTCACGTCGTCGCCGTCCAGCAGCACGTGGCCGGCATCCACCGTGTCCAGCCCGGCGATGGCGTTGAGCAGCGTCGACTTGCCCACGCCCGATTCGCCGAGCAGCGCGACGAACTCGCCCGCCTCGACGCGCAGCGACACCTGCTCGAACACGGTGCTGTCGCCGTAGCGCTTCGCGAGGCCGTCGATGGCGAGCAGGCTCATGCCGCGGCCTCGCGCTCGTCGACCAGTTGCCGCGCCAGCGCCACCACCTGTGCGCTGGCGTCGGGCGCGTCGCAGGCCACCGTCCGGCGCCACGGCATGCCGCGCAGCCAGGTGAGCTGGCGCTTGGCGAGCTGGCGCGTGGTGGCGGCGCCTTCGGCCTGCAGGCG
>NZ_AZSN01000132.1:0-10008 GCF_000576225.1 Methylibium sp. T29-B
TGCGGTGCTGGTAGACGGTGGTCTCGAACTCCACGAAGCCCGGGTAGGACGCGGCGTCCATCAGCGGCAGGATCTGCGTGGCCCAGTAGCCGCCGATGCCGGCCCGGCGGTCGGCCCAGAAGAAGCAGTTGGCCAGGCCCGCCCACATCAGCGAACCGGCGCTGCGGCCGGTGGGCGCGCGCTCCCGGTTGGTCATGAAGCTGTAGGCCCAGCCCTTGTCGGTGCCGGGCAGGAACTCGCCGGTGTTGGCCAGCGAGGGGATCGACGTGGTCCACCCACCCGCCGACAGGCCCAGGGCCTTCAGCCCGTCCTGCGCCAGCGCGTCCACCGTCTCCGGCCTCAGCACGCGGCCGAAGGGGCCGCTGCCGTCGTTGAGCAGCATGCGGATGAACTTCATGTACTCGCCCACCGTCGCGTACAGGCCCTGGCCGCCCATGTCCATCGGCGGCGGGTCGGGCAGCTTCAGGTCGGGCAGCGGCGTGAGCGTGCCATCGTCGGCACGCGCATGGATGACGGCGCGCCGCGGCTGCATGTCATCCGACATCCCGAAGCCGATCTCCTCCATGCCCAGCGGGTCGAACAGCCGCTCGCGCATCACGTGGCCCAGCCGGTCGCCGCGCAGCTTTTCCACGATGCGGCCCAGCCAGTCGATGTTGACGCCGTAGGTCCAGGCCTCGCCGGGGTCGTGCAGCAGCACCGTGCGGATCGAGTCGAAGCTGCACGACACCACGGTGGGAATGCCGCGCGCGGCGCGGAACTTCAGGTCGTCGGCGCTGAAGAACTCGTAGCACAGGCCCGAGGTGTGCAGCATCAGGTCGCGCACCGTGATCCGGCGCCTGGGCGCGCGCAGCCGCGGCTGCCCGGCCGCATCGAAGCCGTCGAGCACCTGCAGTTCGTCGATCTCCGGCGCGTAGCGGCCGGCCTCGTCGTCGAGGCCGAGCCGCCCCTCCTCCACCAGCTGCATCACCAGCGTGGCGGTCAGCGGCTTGGTGGTGGAGAAGATGGCGAACACGCTGTCGGTCGACATCGGCGCGTCCTGGCCCAGCTGCAGCACGCCGGCCGCGCCGCGGTAGACGTCGGCCTTGCGGTCGGTGGCCATGGCCACCACGCCGGGCACGCCGCCTGGTTGCAGCACGCTGCGATCCAGCAGCGCGTCGAGCGCGCTGCCCAGCCTGTCCTTGTTCATGGCGGGTCTCCCTGGCGCTCAGCGCATGGCGAAGCCGGGGTAGCCCATGGCCGCCTGCTCGTCGCACTGCCGGTGGTAGTTGCCCACGCCGCCGGCATAGGACAGCAGCCGCCGCGGCTTGCCCTCGACGTTGGAGCCCATGTACCAGGAGTCGGTCTTCACCAGCAGCGTGCGGTTGGCCACCTCGTCGTGGTGCCGCACCCAGGACTCCTCGAACTCGCGGGTCGGCTCGACCACCTTCTTGCCGGTGGCGCGCGCATAGGCAATGCAATCGGTGACCCACTCCACCTGCGCCTGCAGGCAGGTGGGCATGTTGCACAGCGCCGCGGTGGGCGCCAGCGGCGAGGCGGTGCTGAACAGATTGGGGTAGCCGTGGATCTGCATGCCCATGGCGGTGCGGATCTCCTTGCTCCACTCCTGCTTCAGCGAGCGACCGCCGCGGCCGCGGATGTCCATGCGCGTCAGCGCGCCGGAGCCGGCGTCGAAGCCCACCGCGAGGATGATCACGTCGACCTCGTGCACCTTGCCATCGGAGGTCTGGATGCCCTCGGGCACGATGCGCTCGATCGGCGTGGCCCGGCAGTTCACGCCCTCCACGTTGTCGCGCAGGTAGACCTCCAGGTAGCCGCTCTCCAGCGGCACGCGGTGCGTGCCGAAGCCGTAGTCGGTGGGGATCAGCAGCTCGCACAGCGCGGGGTCGTTGCCCAGCCGCTCGCGCATCTTGCGGCGCACGAACTCCGACACCTCGAAGCTCACCGACTCGTCGAAGAACATCTCCGGGAAGGAGGCGAGCCACATCGACAGCGAGCCGTCCTCCCACAGGCCCTGCAGCACGGCCTCGCGCTCGGCCGGCGTCTTGTCGGCCCAGGGCCCGGCGTCGAAGTCGTAGTCGAAGCCGGCGAAGGTGCCGCGCACGCGCGCCTTCAGCTCATGGAAGCGCGCGGCGAAGTCGGCCCACTCCTTCTCGCCGTACTTCGGGTTGCGCATCGGGATCATGTACTGCGGCGTGCGCACGAACACCTTCAGTTCGGCCACCTCGGGCGCGATGGACTGGATGACCTGGATGCCGGTGGCGCCCACACCCACCACCGCCACGCGCTTGCCCTTCAGGTCCACACCCTCCTTGGGCCACAGCGCTGTGTGGTGGATCTGCCCCTTGAAGCTGGACTGCCCGTGGAAGCGGTTGGTCAGCGGCGCCGACAGCATGCCCATGCAGCACACCAGGTACTGCGTGTCGATGGTCTCGCCCTGCTGCGTGACGAGGCTCCAGCGGCCGGTGGTGTCGTCGTAGTGGGCGGAGTCGATGCGTGCGCCGAAGCGGATGTCCTTGCGCAGGTCCAGCCGGTCGGCCACCCAGTTCAGCCAGCTCTCGGTTTCCGGCTGCGCCGGGAAGCGCTCGGTCGGCTTCCAGGCCTTGTACAGGTCCTCCGAGAACCAGTACTGGTAGATCTCGGCCTGCGAGTCGAAGCGGGCGCCGGGGTAGCGGTTCCAGTACCAGGTGCCGCCGACGCCGGAACCGGTTTCGTAGGCGCGCACATTCAGGCCGAGCTCGCGCAGCTTGTGCAACTGGTACAGGCCCGCCACACCGGCGCCGATGACGACGGCATCGAGTCGCGTGACGGGGGCGTTGGGGTTCGAATAGGCAGCCATGGGGTCTCCGGGGGTTCGCGATTTGCCGGGGCAGATCGCAATTCACGGACCACGGCCGGCCCACGGATTCCTGAGGGTTCACCCTCGATCGACGGCGCGATCAGGGCCTGCAGGCCGGCTCGGCGCCGCCGCCGCGCGCCCACCCTCGGACAGCGTGTCCGACAAATAGGACAGGCACGACGGCGGCCAGGGAAACGACCCGTCAGCGGTACTTCGCCGCGGTGATGAACTGGCCGAAGGCCTCGCACCACACGATGACCGTGTTGAACCGGGACGGATCCACGCCCTGCGGCACCGGCACCAGGAAGTTCTCGAACGTCTTGACGTCGCCGACCCGCAGCATCTGCGGCTTGAGACGCTGGAAGTCGGCTTCGGTCTCCACGAACTCCGGCGACAGATAGAGCTTGTAGTCGGGCCCCGGCGCCAACCTGCCCAGCAGGCTGATGCTCCGGGGGCCGACGAACACCATGCCCTCGCCCCAGTGCAGCGCGTCGCTGTCCTTCAGCTCACGACGGAACTGCGCCGTCCACTGCGCAGGCCCCATCAGCGCTTCGATGTCCTTCGGCGCCAGCGCGCTGGGCGCCACCAGGATGGGCAGCGCGTAGATGCCCAGCGCGAACCCGATGGCCAGCGCCAGGAGATGGGAGACCAGGAGCACGGTGCGTTTCATGGCGGTTCAGTCGCAGCGAGGGGGCCGGGGCTTACAGCCTGAGGCCCCGCGCGCGACGGCCGCTACTTCGCCGGGTTCACCCTCTCGAACACCAGCGTGCCCTGCCCTTCGGTGCCGACCCAGGTCATGCGCTGCCCCGCAACGCTGACGTTGTAGCTCTGCCCGACGGCGAAGTTCGTGGCCGAGGTGGTGAACTTCTGGCCTTCGAGCTTCCACTGCGTCTTGGCGTAGAGCTTCTCCTGCATGCGCTTGTACTTGTCGTCGCAGTGGCTGCCGCTGGCGTCGAGCCGGTAGCGGCCGTCGGCGTGGATCTCGTAGACCACCTGCGCCGCGCACGGCCGCTGCTGCAGCAGCGCGGCGTGCGAGTCCATCGACCGGCCGTCGAGCACGACGGTGTGCGACAGCTTCTTCCACGGGCCCACCACGGCGGACGGGGTGAGCGGCGGGTTGGCGGCGGCGGGCGCGGCGACGAACACCAACGCCAACGTAACCAGCAAACTGCTGAGCAGGGACTGCATGCGTGGACTCCCGGGAATGTGCCGTCAGGGCTGCATGGGACCGCGCCGACGACCCGGCCGCCATCCCCAACTCGTCGCGAATGCCGAGCCGCTCAGCCTGCGGGCGGCGGCAGGTGCTCGCCGAGCAGGGCTTCCGCCCACTTCAGCAGTGAGGGATGGGCCACGCTGCGCGAGGGATCGTCGTGCCAGTAGAGCCGCAGGCAGCCCGCCTGCGGGCCCACCGTCTCCAGCACCACGAAGTCACCGGCATCGTTGGTGAGAACCGGCAGCCACGACGCGCTCCACGGCGCCATGACATCGGAGCGGGGATCGGAAAAGTAGGCCAGTTCGCTCCGGATCTCGCCAGCCGACAGCAGGCGGCGATTGTTCTTCGTGCTGAGAGGCGCGTTCCAGGACTGGCCGTCGTGCCAGGCGAGCAGTGCCTGAAGGTCGGCCGGAAGCCTGGCGCCCTCTGGCAGCAGGGCGGCCAGCGCGGCCAGGTCTTCTGCGCGCGCCGGCGGCCGCAGGGTGGCGCACACCTGCGGCGGGAGAGCGGTGTCGAGCCGGGCGAGCACGGCCGCAAATGCCGCGGTGTCTTCGGTGCTGGGGGCAGGCATGGCGATGGACTCCAGCCGACGACGGCTAGAAGGTGACCGGGTGGTACTTCCGGTTGGCGCCTTCCAGGCCCAGGGAGAGGCCATGGTCGGGCCGCTCGCCCAGGTCTTGCAGCTGCACGGCCACGCGGTCGTTCGAGAGCACCTGCCGGCCGAGGTAGACGTGCCGCGCCTGCATGTCCGGCACCTCGACCGACAGCACCGCGGTCTGCCACCGGATGAAGGCACCGGCGAGCTTGTAGTCGCCGTTGAACCGCAGGCCGAACGCGTGCGTGCCGGGCTTGACCCGCACCCACACCGGACACCCCGCCTGGGCACAGGCGGTGGGCTTGCCGTCCACATGCGTGATCTCCAGCGCGCCGTTCCTGGCCGCGTTCTCGGTGATCACCGAGAACACGCTGGTTTCGCTGGGCGCGAGACCGGGCTCGTGCGCAACGTAGGGCGCCTGATGAAAGGCGCAGCCGGCCAGCAGGGCGGCGGCAACCGGTGCAGAAAGCGTCTTGGCGAGTTGCAGCATGGTGTCGGCACGAAGAAGGGGAAGCAGCGGACCGGGATGATTGCAGAGCTGCCGCGCGCAGCGGCGGCTACCGGGCGGCGAAGGCAGCGCGCAACCGTTCGTTCAGCGCGTCGTCGTCGATCTCGGCCAGGGCCACCAGGTGCCCCTGGCTCGCCCAGTTGAGCAGCGCGTCGAGCAGGGGCACCGCAGCAGGCTCGTCCGGCGTGTGGGCCATGGCCTCCTCGAGGGTCTTGCCGGTCTTCACGCGGTCGTCCTGGACGAAGAAGAAGCGGGCACGCGCCGTCGGCGCGTGTGGCAGGAGAACGCCGCCACGGGCCAGCAGGTACTGGCCGCGGACCGAGCGCATGTAGAAGGCGAAGGCGGGGCTGGTGGCCAGGAAGTACCGGCCCTGGGCGTCCTGCCCATGGGCGGTGTACTTGCCGGGCAGCACGCCGAGTTCGGTGTTCCTGGCGCTGCGGGTCCAGACCAGGCGTTCGGCGAGGTCCACCGCTCCGGCCTCCGGGGACGGCTGCAGATCCTTGGGGTTCACGCCGGCGAACTCGCCAGGCGGAGCGGCCTGCGCGCCGGCGGTGAGGGCGAACAGCAGTACGGCGAGGAAACTGGGCTTGCGCATCGGTCACTCCTTCGACGGGTCGGAGTGTCGGAGAAACCGGGACAGGCCCCGGCGCCGCTCGCGCCGAGCGCTCGGCATCATGCCCCCACCTCCACCTTCTGAGACACGGCGACGCTCACCGAGGCAAGCGTGTCGGTGAGCTCCAGCTGCAGCGTCCAGGTCCCCGCGGAGCGGCCCAGCAGATCGCTCATGCTGAGGACCGGCTCGAGGATGCCAACGCTGTTGGCGCGATTGAACGGCATGCTTCCCAGAAATAGTCCTGCCGCATCGGGGGATGGGTACGGCCGTCGGGCCCGACAGCGGAAAGGCTCGCGACGAGCCTGCGCTTGCGTGCATCGTCGCGCAGCGCACCGGCGACCAGCACCGAGAGCGCGATCTCGTCATCGGCCCGGTAGCTCTGGACGAGGCCGTCGACCAGCCGTGGCGCTTCGGACACCACCGGCAGCAGGTTCCACCAGTCCCGCCAGAGCGGCATGGGCATGGCGACCAGCCAGACGCGAAGCGGACCGTTGGCTCCGTAGGCCTCCGAGCCGATCCGTGGCGTGGCGTCAGGCTCCAGCCACTGCGCAGGCGAGCGGAGCTGCGCATGTGCCGACATCGCCACCGAGGTGACAGCAAGGAAGGTGCGGCGCTTCATGACGACGCCGAAGGTTCGAACTCGACTGTGAAGCGCGTTCTTGTCCGGCTCATGGCGCTCTCCTGTCCACAGCGTGTCTCGACGCGTCCCGGAAATCGGGGGAGAGCCGAGCTAGTCGGCTCGCCCCACAACCTCCCCGGTGTGCACGTCGATGACCTGCGGATACCACCGTTGACGTTCAACGAACTGCGGCTGAATCGCGTAGCGCCTGCCTGCCACGGCGCTGAACGTGACAGGGGGTTCCGCGTTCGAGGTGACTGTGTGATGCGGCCCCGCGTCGTTGAGTCGCGCGGTGATGGTGCGTTGCCCAGGCAAGACCTTGATGGTTGCGAAGTTTCCGCCGCTGTAGGGAACGGGTTTGCCATCGACCGACACGAGGTACATGCGATCACCGACCAGCGTGGCCAGTTCACCGTCCGGGCGCGGCGCACCGTCGTACATGGCTGTGGTGCACGCGGCCACGATGACCGTGAGCAAGGCGAGCATGACCCGGCGAGCAGGACGCTTGAGGGAATGAGCGGTGGGCTGCATAGGCGGGACCGGGGGCCTGACGCACGACATTCTGGCAGGCCGCATCGACAAGAAGGACACCCACGACGGCGCGCCAGCGACAGAAAGCACCCGTTCAACTGCTTCAGTCCGATAGAGTTGAATCAGGTTCGAGAAGCCGGGGTCGGTGCCCACCGAACCGGCAGCATGGCGACCGACTTGGACACTCGAGGAGACAACGATGAAGACGACGGGTCTCGCGCTGGCATTGGCCCTGGCATGCGCAAGCGCTTATGGCGCCGGCGACCTGACACGACAGGAACCCACCCGGGTGACGATGGTGCTTGGGAACGCGAAGGGTGAGCATCGCTTCAGCCCGGACTCGCTGACGCTGGAGACCGGAAAGCTTTACGTGCTGCGCCTGGAGAACCCGAGTGCCAACGAGTACTACTTTGGCTCGCAGGGACTGGCGGATGCCGTGTACTCGCGCAAGGTGGTGGTACTCGGGCCAGATGCGAAGGCGGTGGCGGAGGTGTATGGGCCGGTTCGGCGAGTCGAGCTGAAGCCTGGCAGCGTCGTGGAGTGGTGGTTCCTTCCGGTGAGGACAGGACGCTTCGAAGACGTGATGTCGACGCGGACGCACACGGAAGCTGGGATGCGAGCCACCATCGACGTGAAATGAAGCCTGGCGACCGAGGCCGCCGCGCGCGGTCCGACAGATCGACGCGCTGCGCTTGAGCGTGATGAAACAGCAGGCCGGACCACGAAACCCTCGTGATTCGAGCTGGCTGGCGAGGTGCCCTCTGCATCTGACGAATGTGAGGCGGGTGGTGAACCCAGCGCCGGCAGCCGCCCGTCGCTCCGAACCACCGAAACCTTACGCAGCCTCGAAGAAATATGGTGGTAATGATTTCGGTGCGGCCACGACAGAACCCTGTGGCCGCGGTGGGCGCTGCCACACGACACGAACCCACTCACCAAGGAACATTCATCATGAACAAGCTGACCACTCTGGCCTTCGTTGCGTTGTCATTCATGGGCACCGCCCAGGCGATGACCACGATGGACCACGCCGGCATGGGCACCGCCCTCTCGCGTGCCGATGTCGTTGCCGAGTACCTGCGCGCTCGCGCCGCCGGCGAACTGGACCACGAAGGGTTTCCTGCCGCAACCGCTGCCAAGCACACGGCTTCGACGCTGACGCGCGCCGAAGTGACGGCCGAGTACCTGCGCGCGCGCGCCGCCGGCGAGATCAGCATCGGATTCGAACGCGCGCTCCCCGTGAAGGCGCCGGTCTCGACGAAGACCCGCGCCGAGGTGCAGATGGAGTACGAGCGTGCGCGCAAGGCCGGCGAACTCGACACGAGCTTCGGTCGCGGCTGATCGGTGCATTGCGCTCTGCTTTCGAAGCCACATCGGCAGGCGGCATGGCCGGTCGGCCGAGACGATCTACGGGCTCCACAGCCGAACTGATCCATCGCCGAGCGCCGTGGACCAAGGGGGCCGTGGAGCTGGCCTCGCTGCAATGGGGTGCTTGGTTCAACGACCGACGATGAACGGGTGGATGCACGGCGACTCGGCGACATCCTTGATCAACACGCCGGGCTGGTCGCTCATCTGAACTGCCTCGAGCTTGATGGCCACGCCGTATCGATTGATCTGCTGTGGCCCGGGCATTCCCATCGATCACTCCTTCATTAGGTCGGAGTGTCAACGAAACCGATACAAGCTCCAGGTCCGCCCGAGCGAGGGGTTAGGCACCCGCGCAGCGAATGACTACTTAGGTGTCTTTCTTGCAGACTTGTGCGTCGGCTTCTTTGGAGGCTTTAGCGCTGCCTGCATAAGCCCGACGAGTTTCTTCAGGTCAGTCATTTGAGCCTGAATGTAGCCTGCGTCCGGTACTTCGATGCCATGGACAAGTAGATTGCGGAAGCGCCGTAGGCGCTCGGCTGATTGGACGAGATCGGGTGGGAATTCCGAAATTTCCGACAAAACTCTCGGAGACGGCATGCCAATGCTCTTGTAGCCCTTTGTCGCCGCGACCGACCGCAGCATGCGCTCGTAGTCAATCCACAACGCCATGAACTGCCCAATCGCCTCGCTTTGCGAGGCCCTGGGTGCATCACTCGACGCGACGGACAGAGCGGGAACATCGAGTGCGCGCACATTCTCGTACACAGCATATCGAGACGTGTCTTCGGCAAGTACCTGGTCGATCACTTGCTCTGCCAGTGGCCGCTTCTCAAAGTCTCCGTGCAGCGCATCAACGTATCGTGCTAAATCTTCAGGCTTGTTCAGACCAAGATCTTGAAGAAATTGAAAGAGCAGGTCCACTCTGCCAATAGCCGAATCGTGTATGTCTAGGCCCGCGAGCTTGGCGCGTGACATCTCAAGCAACGACGACGCCAAGTCGTAGTGGTTGGTGTACTCGCGATCGTGAACGGAGACTCGCGCTTCACCGGCGCGCTGCAGTCTCTCTAGCGCAATCTCACCAGCAAGCACAAGCCCGTTCAGTTCATCAAGAATCGCGTACTCGTCCTCCGAGAGTGTTCCCTGAAGCGGCTTGTAGACGAGATCGTGCTCTACCTCGGACCACGCGTGCATGAGCACTGATGCAACCTGAATCTCAACGCGAGCTTCGGCATACCTCTTTTGCGACTCGTTGAGCAGTGACTCCGGCAGGCGGACTCGGTAGTGAGTGGCCCAGTAGCCAGAGAAGCGCTTCTCGTAAGTCGGCTTCGACGCTGTCGGGAATTCCTTTGGATCGGCGACGGGCACAAACAGTGTGCGGATGATTCGACCGACTTCGCTTCGCTCAGCTGGGAAGTAGAGAGCGACCCGGACTCCAGCCAGGTCAACGATGTCTTCGTAGATGTCTTCGACAGAGGCAAAGGGATGCGACTTCGCACGCTGCCTTACCTTAGTCTCAAGCCGAATCGGGTTCTTTGCGCGCGAAGTCACGATGGCGCGCACGCCAGCCGACTGTAAGTAGGAGTCAAGTACCTGCGCGGCCATACGGCAGGCTTGCTCGTAGAAATCGTACTCTTTCCGATACCGGGAGATGAACTGACCTATGAGGTCCAAGGCCTTGCTCCTGCGAGTGATGTCGGACTTGCGTGTTTCGGGTGCCTAAGG
>NZ_AZSN01000133.1:0-9925 GCF_000576225.1 Methylibium sp. T29-B
CGGCCGCGGCCGCGGCGCCGGGCGCCTGAGCGCGCCGCGCGCGATGAACGTCTTCATCGTCCACGCCCACCCGGAGCCGCGCTCGTTCAGCAGCGCGCTGTGCTGGACGGCCACCGAGCAGCTCCGCGCGCTGGGCCACGAGGTGCGGGTGTCCGACCTGTACGCCGACGGCTTCGACCCGGTGGCGAGCGCGGCCGACTTCGGCGCACGCAAGAACCCCGACTACCTGGTCTATGCGCTCGAGCAGCGCCACGGCTACGAGGCCGGCACGCTGGCCGAGGACATCCGCGGCGAAGTGGCCAAGCTGCTGTGGTGCGACCTGCTGATCCTGAACTTCCCGGTCTTCTGGTTCGCGCCGCCGGCCATGCTCAAGGGCTGGATCGACCGCGTGCTGATCTCCGGCCTCACCTACGGCGGCACGCGCTTCTACGACCGCGGCGGCCTCGTCGGCAAGCGCGCGATGGTCAGCCTGACGCTGGGCGGGCGACCGCACATGTTCGGCCCCGACGCGATCCACGGCCCGCTCGACGACATGCTGCGGCCGCTGCTGCGCGGCACGCTGGCCTACACCGGCCTCACGGTGCTGCCGCCCTTCGTGGGCTGGCACGTGCCCTACATCAGCGAGGCCGAGCGCGCGCAGATCCTGGTCGACTACCGGCGTCACCTGACCCGCCTGGACACGCTGGCCCCGCTGCGCTTTCCCAGCCTGGACGACTTCGACGCGAAGCTGCACCCGAAGGTGGCGAGCCACGTCTGAGGGGACGGCTGCGCCGTCCGGGCCGAATGCACTCCCGACGGTCCGGCGCAACGCTTGCGTGGAGAATCGCCGAGCCACCTCCGGCGGACTTTCCGAACGCGCAACGACATGGATCGCCTGCAGGCCATGACCACCTTCGTCGCTGTCGTCGACAGCGGCGGCTTCGCCAGTGCGGCGCGCAAGCTCAACCTGTCGCCGCCGGTCGTGACGCGCGCCGTGGCCGAGCTCGAGGAGCGGCTGGGCCTGCGGCTGCTGACGCGGACCACGCGCGTCGTCCGCGTGACCGACGCCGGAGCGCGCTTCGCGGAGGACTGCCGCCGCATCCTGGCCGACATCGACGAGGCCGAGATCACCGCCACCGGCACCCACGCCACGCCGCGGGGCACGCTCACGCTCACGGCGCCGGTGCTGTTCGGGCAGCTCTACGTGACGCCCATCCTCGTCAGCTACCTGCAGCGCTTTCCGGAAGTGGAGGCCCAGTGCCTGTTCCTCGACCGGGTCGTCAACGTCGTCGAGGAAGGGGTCGACGTCGCGGTGCGCATCGGCGAGCTGCCCGATTCATCGTTGCAGGCGGTTCGCGTGGGGCGCGTCAGCCGCGTGCTGGTGGCGGCTCCAGCCTACCTGCAGGCTCATGGCACGCCCCAGCGGCCGGAAGACCTGCCCGACCACACCCTCGTGTCCGCGGCCGGGGTGAACCCGGTGTTGGAATGGCGGTTCAACAACGCGGGCAAGGTCCTCCTGCAGCGCGTGCAGCCTCGCCTGCGCACGGTCACCAACGACTCCGCCATCGCGGCCACCCTGGCGGGTCTGGGCATCACGCGGCTGTTGAGCTACCAGGTCGCAGCGCATCTGCGCAGCGGCGCGCTGCAGGTCGTGCTCGAGGCGTTCGAGCCGAACCCGCTGCCGGTGCACGTCGTCCACCACGAGGGGCGGCGCGCGACGCAGAAGGTGCGCGCCTTCGTCGACCTGGCCGTCGATCGGCTGCGCGGCGATCCGGCGTTGCACTGACGCGGCTCACGACGCTGCGGCGGGCTGGCCGCGGTGTCGCCGCCGGGGCCGGCCAAGGCCGCGAGCCGGGCTTCCAGCGCGGCGATGCGCTGGTCCCGTTCGTCGAGTGCGCGCTGCACGTCTTCCGCATCGAAGCGGACCGGGATGTGCTGCGGGCAGTTCCAGTCGTAGCCCTCGACGGTGACGACCATGGCGCGTTGCGGCCGCGCCTGATAGGCCGGGTCGATCAGGGCCTTGGCCAGCGCATCGTCGGGCGCCAGGTCCTTCACCGCCAAGCGACCGAGCAGCTTCAGGCGCACGCGCCGCGCGTAGTCCATCAGGATCAGCGAGACACGGTCGTTCACGGCCAGGTTGCCCACGCTGATGAGCTGCCGGTTGCCGGCGTAGTCGGCGAACGCCAGCGTTCGGTCGTCCAGTGCCTTCAGGAAGCCTTTCGGGCCACCTCGGTGCTGCACATAGGGCCAGCCGGTCTCGGACACGGTGGCCAGGTAGAAGCTGCGCTGCGCGGCAATGAACTCGAGCTCCGCCTCGCCCAGGCGATCATGGGACGCCGGGGCGTCGCCTTCGAAGCTACGCGCATAGCCGGCCCGGCTGCCGTCGCGCTGCTGCGCGGCCTTGACGGACGGTGTGAAGGCGATGTCGGCAAATGCGTGGGACATGACGGGCTCCTCGGGCTGATGCGCTGCAAGGGCTGCGCATGACCGTCACTGTGGCCGAATCGTCCTCACGGCGGAATCGCCGCAGAAGCCAAGTCAGTGTTTCGCGTCCTGAAAGAAAGGGCCGCGCGCCGGCTGCGACGCGACCCGTTCGCGGGCTACGAGGCAGCGTGCGCCTCCCACTCGAACAGCACGTCCTGTGCGCCCTGCTTCGAATTAGGACGGGCTGATCACCGGGATGGTATGCAGCGGGGAGACTTGCACTGACCGCTCTGGGCACTCGCCGTCCGTTGGCCGTGATGCGCTGAGCTGCGGCTTTGCAGCGCTTGCTGTCCCTGGTTTCCGCCGGACGTAATCACACTGTCCGTCGTCAGGCAGCCGTTGGCACGAACGCAAAGCGCCAACTTCACCGGCTGCTTTACGAGATGCTGCAGCCGTATCGCTCTCCGGCCCGGGTCGGCATCAGTTGACCATCGAGGTAAAGACCTCGACGCAAGGCACTTCTGGATTTGCCATGCTCACCCGCAACGAGTGGGAAATGGCTATGGAATCAGAGCGCCACGCCTTTTATTTTTGGAATCTGCGAGACCCATTAAAACCCAAGCTTGCCATCGTCAGTAGCGAGACCATGCTCAATCACATGCCACAAGATCAGGGCATGGGGCAGTGGGATTGCACCAAGGTTCCGTTTTCTGCGTTCACGGAACAGTTCGCCTCGCTTGACAGGAACAAGTCGCCTATTTGAATAGTAGAACCCTGCTGCCCGCGTGTGACGAAGATGCCGAGTATCGAGGCTGTCCGCTGTCCCCTTTCGTCGGTATTGCGGGCATACCGGCCCTGGCCCGTCGAACGGCCGGTGACGAACGCCGCCGCCGCTCAGGATGTCAACATCGAGTGACTCAGTTCAGTCTCAAGCCGCCCTTCACTGGCGCTCCGCTGGAGTATTGGGCGCCGCTCGGCCCAAGGTCACACGAGGCCCTGCCGCGCCGCCACACCAGCGACGAAGCAGCCAAACGCATCCAGCAGCGGCGCAGCGTCGAAGCTCGGGCCTTCCAACATCGCCAGCGCCTGCACGGTGGCTTCCAGCGTCGAGACCTGGTCGGCCCGCCGCGCAGCGCGGATGGTGCGGTACCGCGTGGGCGCCGGTGCCTCCAGCGGCAGCCGCGGCAGCGCCGCCAGGGCCGGGTGCTCCAGCAGCATCCGCAGGCTCTTGCGCCACGTCGCGTCGATGACCACCAGCCGCAGCGGCGCGCCCGCTGGTGTTGCCGGCGCTGGCGGCGCGGGCGCGGCGGGCACGTCCGGATAGAGCAGCCGCGTCTCCCGTCCGGGGCGGTGCAGCAGGGACTGCAGCGCTTCAGGCGCGAAGCGCTCGCCGACCGCCACCTCGCAGTGCGCCAGAGACAGGCGCAGCAGCGCCACGCTGTTCTTCGCCTGGCGCTGTTCCTGCGGGTGCTGCAGCACCAGCACCTCGGTGTGGTGGCCGGTCGGGCGCGCCAGCGTGCACAGGCAGGTGGCCTGGGGGCGCAGGCAGCGCGAGCAGGCCGCGCGGCCGCGGGCGGGCGGGCCGTTCAAGCGGGAAAGGGCGCCAGCCTGTCGGCCCACCGGCGGCCTTGCCGATCGCGGCCTTCCCGCGGTCCTGCACTCACTCCCGCCGCTCCCACTTGTCGCGGTACTCCCGCACGATGCCCAGAAACGACCGCAGCAGCGGCGAGGGGTCGGTGGCGCGGTACAGGCAGCTGAGGTCGATGGTGGCCTGCGGCGCGTCGGCGAGCGGGCGGTACACCACGCGCGGCATCTGCAGCGAGGTGATGGATTCGGGGATCAGCGAGAGGCCGTAGCCGCTGGCCACCAGCGCGATGCCGGTCACCGCGTCGCCCACCTCCTGCGCGATCTGGGGCTCGAAGCCCTGCTGCTTGCACAGCTCGATCACCTTGTCGATGAAGCTCGGCCGCCCCACGTTCGGAAACAGCACCAGCGGGTGGTCGGCCAGCGCGCGGAACGGCACCGCCGCCAGCCCGGCCAGCGGGTGGCTCTCGTGCACCGCCACCAGCAGGCGCTCGGTGGTCACCAGCTCGCGGCCGATGTCGGGCAGCGGCGGCATCATGCGGTTGAAGCCCACGGTGATGCGGCGCTGCCGCAGCCCCTCGATCTGCTCGTTCTTGGTCATCGTGTGCAGCACGATGCTCACGCCCGGCAGCCGGGTGCGGAAGGCCTCCAGCAGCTCCGGGATCACGCCGTAGATGCCGGAGCCGAAGATGCCCACGTCCAGCCGGCCGAGCTTGCCTTCGCCGGCGCGCTGCACGCGGTCGATGGCGCCTTCCACCAGCATGCGGATGTTGTTGGCCTCGGTGCGGAACATCTCGCCGGCCTGCGTGAGCTCCACGCCCTTGGGCGTGCGCACGAACAGGTCGACGCCCAGCTCTTCTTCCAGCGCGCGGATCTGTCGCGTGAGCGGCGGCTGGGAGATGTGCAGCCGCGCCGCGGCGCGGCCGATGTTCAGCTCCTCAGCCACCGCCACGAAGTACTTGAGGTGTCGCAGGTCCATGAGGTGCAGGGGAAAGGTGGGGAGGGCGGCCCGACGGGTATGGCCGCCGGGCGTGAACGGTATTGGCTTTGCCTCGGGGTCTCAAGTATCTTCGCGTCGCCGCGGATCGGCGCACGCCGACCGCCGCACGGTGATAACCCTGAGAGGAGCCCCGAGGTGCCCGTCGACCCCTGTCCGTCATCGCACCGCGTCACGATTGCCGACACCGGCGAGGCCTACGCCTGCAACAGCGCCGAGACCGTGCTGGTCGGCCTGGCGCGGCTCGGCAAGCGCGGCATCCCGGTGGGCTGCCGCGGCGGCGGCTGCGGTGTGTGCAAGGTGGAGGTGGTGTCGGGCCAGTACCGCAAGCGCGTGATGAGCCGCAACCACGTGAACGCCGACGACGAGGCCTGCCACCGCGTGCTGGCCTGCTGCATCTACCCGATCAGCGACGTGGTGGTGCGCGCCATCGGGCCGATGCAGAAGTCGCTCAACCGCGGCAGTGCCGCCGCTGCATCAGCCGCCACCACGCCGGAGGCGGCCAAGGCCTGAGCGAGGCACGGTCGCCACCGCGGGGCCGCACAAGGCCCCGCATGCCCGGCCTCAGGTCACGATGGTGAGGAAGCTCTCGTGCAGCTTGCCGTTCGGGTAGTCCAGGCCGTGGCCGAAGCCGTCGTGGGTCCAGGTGATCGGTTCAACGTCCGGGTAGGGGTCGTAGCCGCCACAGAAGGTCTCGAAGCGGTTGCCCGAAGGGTCCCAGGCGTAGATGGTCTCGCCGCGCGTGGTGCCGTGGCGGGTGGGGCCGATGTCGATGGGCACGTTGTTCATGCCCATGATGTCGCCGGCGCGCAGCACGCGCTCCCAGGTCGGCATGCGGAAGCTCAGGTGGTGCAGCTTGCCCGGCTCGGGGTACTCGACGAAGGCGATGTCGTGCGTCTTGTGCGAGCACGCCAGGAAGATCGCCACCTCGGGTTCGCCCGCTTCCTTGGGGCCGAGGATGCGCTCCACCAGGTAGAAGCCCAGCACCTCGGTGAACAGCTTCTTGTTGGCGGCGATGTTGGTGCCGTACAGCAGGCAGTGGTCCAGGCGGGTGGGCGCCATGCCGCGCTCCGAGTCGGGGCCCCAGGGCGCGGGGTTCACCTGGCCGAGGCCGTTGCCCACGTGCTTCTTGTCGGCATACAGCTCGAACAGGTGGCCGGTGGGCAGCTGGAAGCGCACGCGCTCGCCGGTCTCCAGCAGGTCGCCGGCCGGCACGCGCTCGGTCTCCAGGCCGTAGGCGCGCACGTCGCGCTCCAGCTGGTCGAGCGTGGCGCGGTCCAGCACCTTGTAGCCCACGAAGTCGATGCCGGCGGTGTCGGCCTCGCGCAGCACCACGCTGTGGTGGTCGCGCTCGTCCCAGCACTTGAAGTACACGCGGCCCTGCTTGTCGGTGCCGGTCTCCACGAGGCCGATCACGTCACGATAGAACTTGCGGCTGACTTCCAGGTCGAGCACGCGCAATTGCGCGTGGCCGGGACGCAGCACTCCGGTCATTGCCATGGGGGGTCTCCTCGAGGTGGCGGTGTGCGGTGGGCTCGTGCGACGTCTCGGGCGGTCGCGGCAGCTTGTTGTTGTTGTCGAGCGGTTGCGGGGAAGTGTAGGAAGCGCTCCGCCCGGCGGTCCAATACCGATACTGGGCTGTCGCGATACCTTGTAGGTATCCGCCGGGCCCCGAGGCCGCGGCTCAGCCCTGCGGCGGCGGTGCCAGCGCGCGCAGCCGGTAGATGAGCTGCGCGCGCGTGATGCCCAGCAGCCGCGCCGCGGCGGACTGGTTGTCGTGGGTGCGCGCCATGGCGCTGCGGATCAGCGCGGCCTCGATCTGGTCGAGCGGCGCGCTGGACACGTCGCCGCTGCCGCTCAGCAGCGCCATCACGCGCTGGCCCAGCTCCTGCGGGCCGTGGGGGCCGGGTTCGCCCTCGGCCGCGGCGTCGAGCGGCGAGGGCCCGGCGTGCAGCGAGCCGTCGCGCTTGAGCGCGAGCAGGCCGCCGTCGACCTGCTCGCCGCCGAAGAACAGGTGCACGGTGTCGATGGCGCCCTGGTCGGGCGCCAGCACCACGCCGCGCTCCACCAGGTTCTCGAGCTCGCGGATGTTGCCCGGCCAGTCGTAGGCCAGCATCGCGTCGATCGCGCGGCTGGTGAAGCCGCTCACGCGCCGGCCGTCGCGCTGGTTGAACTTGTGCAGGAAGTGGTTCATGAACACCGGGATGTCCTCGCGCCGCTCGCGCAGCGGCGGCACCCGCACCGGCAGCACGTTGAGGCGGAAGAACAGGTCCTCGCGGAAGCGGCCGGCCTTGACCTCCTCGCGCAGGTTCAGGTTGCTGGCCGCCACCACGCGCACGTCGACCTTGCGCGCCTGCGTGCCGCCCACGCGCTCGACCTCGCGCTCCTGCAGCGCGCGCAGCAGCTTGCCCTGCGCGGGCCAGGCCAGGATGCCGATCTCGTCGAGGAACAGCGTGCCGCCGTCGGCGCGCTCGAAGCGGCCGGGCCGGTTGCTCACGGCGCCGGTGTAGGCGCCCTTCTCCACCCCGAACAGCTCGGCCTCCACCAGCTCTTCGGGGATGGCCGCGCAGTTGATGGCGACGAAGGGCCCGGCCGCGCGCGGGCCGATGCGGTGCAGGCTGCGCGCCAGCACCTCCTTGCCCACGCCGCTCTCGCCCTGGAACAGCACGGTGGCCTGGGTGTCGGCGGCGCGGCGGATCATGTGGCACACCGCGTTGAAGCCGGCCGACACGCCCACCACGTCCTCGCCGCCGAGCAGCGAGCGCGCCTCCGGCGCCGCCGCGGCGCCGCGGTTGGCGGCGCTCAGGCCGCTGCTCAGGCTGTCGGCCTGCAGCGAGCGCAGGTCGTCGTCGGCGTCCTCCCAGTCCTCGACCGGGCGGCCGACGATCACGCAGTGCGGTGCGCCCTGCGCGCAGCACTGCACCTCGCGGAACATCACCGGCCGGCCCATGAAGCGGCTGACGAAGCCCGAGGCATAGCCCACCTGCTGCCAGCACGCCACGTCGGTGCCGATGCCGTAGAGGCGGATGTGCTCTTCGGCCTCGGCCGAGCCGTGCCAGTTGAACTCGCCGTAGAAGCGGCCGTGCTCCTCGTTCATGTCGAGCCGCACCGGCTCGACGCGCGCCACGCCCTCCAGCATGTGCAGCTGCGGGCCGACCAGCATGGCCTCGGTGGGGTGGGTGGAGCCGCGCAGCTTGCGCGCGAGGTCGGCGTCGTGCGAGCCGGAGTTGTAGCCCACGCGCGTGATCAGGCCGCGCGCGCGATCGATGCCCAGGCTCTCGATCAGCTCCTGCCGCAGCACGCCCTGACCCGACACGTGCATCAGCAGCATGCGCTGCTCGTCGAGCCAGATGCGGCCTTCGCGCGCGTCGAAGTGGATGCGCGACACGAGGTCGTCGATCGCCGGCGTGGCGGCGCTCTTGGGGGGCGGGGTCTTGTGCGAGGCCATGGGCGGCGCTTGTAGAAATTCAAACAGTGCAGGCCGCGGATGCTAGCGGCGACCTGCATGAATTGATACACGCGTTTGAGCCGAGTGGCTCGCGACACGGCCGCAAACGCGTTCGCGAGGCCGATTCCGGCGCTCGCGGCGACCAAAGATCAGGGTGTTCCCTAGACCCTGGCGCGATGGCACAGGCCGTGCGAAAGCAGGCCATCTCGACTCCCGTTTCATCACGCATGTCCGTCGTGCCGTTTCATCCGCCAGGGGCCGCTCCGGCCTGCTGGGTGCGCCTGCGCAACGAGCGTCGCGACGGCTTCGTCGAGTTCGATTTCTCGCTCGGCGACCCCGACCTGTGGGTGGAGCTGATCCTGCCGCGCCCGGCCTTCGACGCCTTCTGCACCGCGCAGCGGGCGCGTTCGCTCGGCGCGGCCGAAGGCGCGCGCATCGACGCCGAGCAGGCCAAGTGGCGCTACGGCCGACACGGACCCGACGAATAGCCCACGGCCCCGACACCGGAACGACAAGACACCAGAACACCAGGAGACAAACAGACCATGACCGTCGAAATCCGCACCCAGACCGTCAAGCCGGTGCGCCAGACCTTCGGGCACCTGGCGCGGCGCTTCGGCGACAAGCCGGCCACGCGCTACCAGGAGGCCACCTACGACATCCAGTCCGAGGTGAACCACCACTACAAGCCGCTGTGGGACCCCGAGCGCGACCTCTACGACAAGCGCCGCACCGCCGTCGAGATGGCCGACTGGTACGCGCTGAAGGACCCGCGCCAGTACTACTACGGCAGCTACACGATGGCGCGCGCCAAGCAGCAGGAGGCGCTGGACCGGCAGATGGAGTTCGCCGACCGGCGTGCCCTGCTGGCGCAGCTGCCGGCCGAGGCGCGCGAGGCCATCGTCTTCGCCCTCGTGCCGCTGCGCCACTACGAGTGGGGCGCCAACACCAACCTGAGCCACGTGGCCGCCTACGGCTGGGGCACCGCGGTGACGCAGGCCGCGGTGATGGGCGCGATGGACCGCCTGGGCCTGGCCCAGCACCTCTCGCGCATCGGCCTGCTGGTGGACGGCAACACCGGCGCCGCGCTCGACCAGGCGCACCGCCACTGGGTCGAGCACCCGGCCTGGCAGGGCCTGCGCCGCGAGGTGGAGAACCTTTTCGTCACGCGCGACTGGTTCGAGGTCTTGGTGGCGCAGACGCTGGTGGCCGACGGCCTGCTCTACCCGCTGTGCTACCAGCACTTCGACGCGCACATGGCGCAGCGCCACGGCCCGGCGCTGTCGACCGTGCTCGACCACATCAACCGCTGGCAGGACGAGACGGTGAAGTGGGTCGACGCGACCGTCAAGACCGCGGCGACGGAGAGCGAGGCCAACCGGGCGCTGATCCAGGGCTGGGTGAACCACTGGCGCAGCGCGTTGAAGGCGGCGCTGGCCCCGCTGGCCGAGGCCACGCTGGGCGAGCAGGGCGCGGGCGCGCTGGCCGCGGCC
>NZ_AZSN01000134.1:0-9768 GCF_000576225.1 Methylibium sp. T29-B
CCGAGCGCCGGATCGACCAGCACCAGCCGGCGCAGCACCACCCCGCTCGAATCTGCGGCTGCCGCGACGGCGGCCTCCAGCGCCGGCCCGGCGCCGAAGGAGTGGCCCACCAGCGTGAGGTCGGGCCCGAGCGTGCGGGCGAGCGCGAGCAGGCGCCGCGCCTGGGCGGCGCGCGAGTAGTCGACCGTGCGACCGTCGTCGGGCGTCGTCGTCAGGCCGAACGGCGGCAGGTCGACGGCCACCACACGCCATCCGGCCGCCGCCAGTGCGTCGGGCAGGCCGAACCACGTGCCACTCCACGCGCCGGTGCCGTGGGTGAGCAGCAGCGCAGGTCGGTGGGGCGGCCCATTCCTGCAGGTGGAGCCGCGCGTCGCCGACGTCCACCCAGCGGCCGGCGGCGCCCGCCAGTTGCTCGGCGCTCTGCGTCTCGCGCTGCGCCCGGGCGTGCTGGCTCCAGGCGATCCAGGCCGAGAGCGCGAGCGCCAGCACGGCCACCAGCAACAGCGCCGCAGCAACCACGTGCCGGGCGATGCGCCCGGCGAGGCTCGGGCGGGCAGGACGCCGCCGCCTGTCCTTCGGAGGCGCGCGCATCCTCAGAAGTCGTAGACGTGTTCCACCACCACCTGCCCCGCCGAGGCCTGCGCGCGCCGCAGCTCGGCGGCGAGCCGCGCCACCGGCACCGCGAAGACGACGCGCTTGCGCCCGGGCTGCGTCAGCACCGGCTGCTCGAACAGCGTGCGCACGCTGGCCGCCGACCAGTTGGCGGGCACCAGCACGCTCACCACCACCTCGCCATCGTTGCCGGCGATCTGCCGGAAGTCGATGCCCTGGTCCGCGAGCCAGGTGCTGTAGGCGGTGAAGGCTTCGTAGCGCGGCACGGTGGCCAGCACCGGCGCACCCGCCTCGGCCGCGGCCAGCGGCTGGTAGTCGGGGTGCTGCGGATCGGCCTGCGGCGCCGCGCTCAGCAGCACGGCGGTGACCGGCTTCGGCGCGTCGTAGAGGCTCTGGGTGCCGAGCTTGATGAGCCGCGCATAGCCCTCCTTCACCAGCAGCTCCGAGGTGAGCGCGAAGCGGCGCTCCCAGCGCCGCACGAGATTCGGCCCGCCGGTCGGCGCGGCCGACCACAGCGCGCGCAGTTGCTGCCAGAAATCGAACTGGTACCACGGCTCGACGCGGATGAAGTCGACGTAGGCCTGCGCGTAGCGCGCCGCGAACTGCTCTTCCGGCACCGACTCGTCCGAACGCAGCGCCTCGGCGAGGCGCCCGATCGTCCGTTCGTACAGGCCCTTGAGGCCGTACTCCACCGTGGTGCTGACGCCGATCACCATCACCATCAGGTGGTAGCCGCCGTTGAACGGGTACTTCTCGATCTCGCGGCTCACGCTCGCATACGACTGCCAGAACTGGCCGATGTGCGAGAACAGCGGGAAGCTGCTCGGGTGGCCGCTGCGCGACAGGTAGGCCGCGTACTCGGCCGGGCTGTGCACCAGGTACCACTCGGGGAAGGTGAGGAAGGTCTGGTCGGGCGTGCGCCGGTGTTCGGGTGGCGTGGCCGGCAGCGTGGCCGCCCGTCCTGCGCCAGCGCTGCGGCGCACAGCAGCCCGACCGCCGCCACCGCGGCCGCGAACCGGCGGCGCATCAAGGCCGCACCCCGCGGGCCTGCACCATCACGGCAGGATCGCGCAGCGTCTGCGGGTCGAGGCGGCGCACGAAGCAGAACAGCGTGTTGTCGGTCGGGTCGTTGTCCTGCAGCACGCGGTGCCCGGTGTCGTCGAAGCCCTGCGCCTGGAGCCGGTCGACCCAGGTCTTGGCCGACTCGAAGAATCGCAGCTCGGCCCGGTTGGTCTCCCAGCTCTCGCCCAGGCCGGCGTTGAAGACGGTGTGCGCCAGCGACACCAGCACGCGCAGTTCGTCGCTGCGCACGTCGTGGTCGCGCACGATGAAGGCGCCGCCAGGGCGCAACACGCGCCGCACCGACTGCAGGAAATACCCCAGCCGATCGGCCGTCATGTGGTGCAGGCCCACGTAGCAGGTCACGAGGTCGAGACTCGCATCGGCGATGCCGGGCCCGAGCGGCGCGTAATCGGACAGCGGCACGTGCACGCCGAGCCGGCCGATCTGCCCGCGCTCCATGATGTCGACCGGCGAGAACGTCTGCGGCTGCTCGTCGATGAAGTAGCGCGGACCGCGCAGCTCCAGCGCAGAGGCCAGGCCGCGGTAGTAGCGGCCCTTGGAGCCGATCTCCGCATAGCCGTCGAACTTGCGGCGTCCGCCCAGCACCTGCAGCGTCTGCCGCGTCATCTCGGCCTTCTGCCTGAACAGCGAGGGCAGCGCGTAGCGCAGGTCGGCCGTGGCCGGCTTGATGCTCTTGAGCTCGCGCTGGATGTGACGGTAGACGGTCTCTTCGTCGGCGTGCAGCCGGCAGGCCTCGCCGATCAGGTGGTGGAAGCGGTCTTCCGGTGCGACGCGGAACACGTTCTGCAGGAAACGGTAGAACGCATCGGACAGCTCGACGTCACCGAACACCTGGTGAAACTCGCTGGCCGGCGCTGGCGCTGCGGGCGGCGTGCCGCGGTCGAGCCAGGCGCGGTAGTACTTGTCCCAGAGCACGTTGGTGAAGCGGAAGTTCGGGTCGACCTCCCACTTCAGCGCGAACAGGTGCGCCGCCTTCGGATAGGCGCGGTGGAACTGCTCGACCGTGCCATGCGGCTGGTACGGCAGGTAGTAGGTGCCGCCGACCGACAGCGCGGCGTCGATCAGCTCGCGGGTCCACACGCCGACCCGGCTGCGGGCGTTCTCGCGCGTACGCTGCTTGTGGTACAGCACGAAGGCGAAGGTCTCGGTCGGCGCCCAGCCGAGCGCGGTGTCGGGATCGGGCATCGCGTGCCGGATCGAGATGTTCAGGGCGTTGACGCGGTGGCGGTTCAGCACCGCGGCCATCTTCGGCACGAACTCCAGCAGCCGCTCGACCGGGATGAAGTACTCCTGCAGCACATAGGTGCGCTCGGTGCGCGACGGCGGCTCGAGCTCGGCCACGTCGTAGCCGGCCTCGTAGTTGCGCCAGTGCACCTTCTTGCGCAGGTAGAGCAGCGGATCGACGACCTTCTCGCGCCGCTCCTTGCCGAACGGCGTTTCCGACACGGCCCACAGGAAGTACTGGTGCAGCGGGTAGGCGGAGCGCAGCGGCTGCAGGCGGTCGGGCGTGGTGGCGGGCTCGTCGGTCTCGGCCCAGGTCACGGCGCGCACGCTGCGGTAGTGCGGGCCGTAGAGGTCGGCGTTGTGGAACACCGCCTTCGGGTTGCAGCGCACGGTGTCCTTGAAGTAGGCGCCGTAGGTCGACAGCGGCATCACCTTGTCGATGCGCTTGACGCGCCGGTTGTCGGCCAGATCCAGCTCGATCTCGACCACCACGCCCAGCGCGCCGTAGCCGCCGATGGCGCCGAAGAACAGCTCCGGATGCGCCGTGCGGCTGGCCACCACGGCCCGACCATCGTGCAGCACGAGCTTGATGCTGCGCACCGACAGCACCAGCGGCCCCAGGCCCACGTAGCGGCCGTGGCAGTTGACGCCGAGCGCGCCGCCGACCGTGAAGTTGGCGTAGGTCTGCATGATCTTCACCGCCAGGCCGTGCGGATCGACGAAGCGCTGGATGTCGCACCAGCGCACGCCGGCCTGCACGAGGATGGTCTTGTTCTCGGGCGAGAACGCGACGATGCGGTTCATCGAACGCATGTCGAAGTGCAGGCTGCCCGGGCTCGCCGTCTGGCCGCCCATGCTGAAGCGTCCGCCACCGACCGACACCGGGCCGGTGGTGCGCCGCAGCGCCTCCTGCACGTCCTCGACACTGCTTGGCGCGACGATGGCCATCACCCGCACCGGGTTGAGCTGGGTGACGTCGTTGACGATGTGGTGGTCGGTGTTCATGGCGCGCGCTCCATCCGCGGCGCGGCGCCGACGGTCACGTAGTCGGGCCGCAGGCCGGCGGGTGCGCCGTAGCGGGAGCGGCCCACGGACGCGCGCAGGCCACACTCGAGCAGCAGCCACAGCGCGCCCAGCACGGGCAGCGCGACGACCAGCAGCCACCACGCCGAGCGCCCGCGATCGTGCAGCCGTCGCCCCCAGACCGAGACCAGGAACACCGTGGTCAGCAGCGCCGGCAGCACGTCGACCGGCTCGCCGAGCAGCTGCGTGGTCGAGACGCACAGGAACAACGCCAGCGGCAGCAGCAGCAGGTGCCGCCACCAGAAGGCCCACCGGCTCAATCGGCCGGCCGTCGAGAACTCACCCACCCATCCCATCTCACCCTCCCGCAGGCGTGCGCCGCGGCTGCTGGAGCAGCTCGACCGGCGTCATGGACGCAAGCCTACCCTGCCCCCAGGGGCTTTCACAATCTCGGGACCGAAACGGCGATCAGGTCGCAGCGCCCGCCGAGAACACCGACAGGTCCTGGGGCCCGCCCCGCTCGATGGCGCGCCGGTAGGCGTCGCGGCCGCGCAGCCGCGCCAGGTAGGCGCGCAGTGCGGGGAAGTCCTTCAGGCGGCCGCGGCACTCGCTGAACTCCAGCGCCCAGCCGAGGTTGATGTCGGCCGCGGAGAAGCCCGAGGCGAGCAGGTGCTCGCGCTGCGCCAGCACGGTCTCGATGTAGCGGTGGTTCTTTGCGATCTCGACGTCGAAGAACCCCATCAACGCGGCGTTGCCGCCGCCGGTCCAGGCGTAGACCAGATCGACCAGCAGCCCCGGGAACAGCGTGCCCTCGGCGTAGGCCAGCCACTGCAGATAGGCACCGTACTCCGCCGACGCGGGCGTCCGGCTCAGCCGACCGCCGCCGCAGACATGACAGAGGTACTCGATGATCGCTTCCGATTCGACGATGGACTGACCCGCATGCTCGATCGTCGGCGCCTTGCCGAGCGGATGGACCTGGTTGAGCGACTCGGGAGAGCGCTGCGTTTCGGGATGCCGCTGGTGCTTGACCAGCCGGTAGTCGATGCCCAGTTCCTCGCACAGCCACACGATGCGCTGCGAGCGCGAGTTGTTCAGGTGATGCACGGTCAGCACAGCTCGCTCCTCGATCGGCTCGATCCGGCATCGTCACACGGAGGCTGAACGGAGGGTGTCGCGGCGGCGACGCGGCCGGCTGTGGCGGCGACCGATACGCTGGATGGCGCGCCCGGCTGGGATCGAACCAGCAACCCCTGCCTTCGGAGGGCAGTACTCTATCCATTGAGCTACGGACGCAACGCCTTCATTCTATCAGCGCCCCTGTTGCGGGCCGCATCCGGCGAGGCCCGCGACGGGGTGCCCTTGTATACTCCATGGGTTTTGCGAGCTGCGTTTCACCACGCCGCTCCGCCCCACAAGACTCCTCGAGGACCCCATGAGCGCAGCGCCCTCCCACGACGACGATCACGAGCCCAATCACGAAGGCCCGATCCGCACGCCCAAGCAGTTGGTGATCGCGGTGGTCTTCGCCTTCGTGGTGCCGATCGCCATCATCGTGCTGCTGGCCAGCTACGTGAGCTCGGCCCAGAAGCCGGCCGCCGGCAGCGATGGCCTGAAGGCCGAGGCCACCGCCGAGCGCATTGCCCCGGTCGGCAAGGTCGAGGTCAAGGACGCGTCGGACGTGAGCGCGCTCAAGGGCGGCGAGGACGTGTACAAGGCGCAGTGCGCCGCCTGCCACGCCGCTGGCGTGGCCGGGGCACCGAAGTTCGCCGATGCCGCTGCCTGGGGCCCGCGCATCACGGCCGGCTACGAGGCCCTGCTGACCTCGGCGCTGAAGGGCAAGGGCGCGATGGGCGCGCAGGGCGGCGGTGACTTCAGCGACGTCGAGATCGGCCGTGCGGTGGTCTTCATGGCCAACGCCGGCGGGGCCAAGTTCGACGAGCCCAAGCCGCCGGCACCGGCGGCCAGCGCAGCGCCCTGAGCAGCGAGCGACTCCTCTGCGAGCCGGTCCATGCGACCGGCTTTTTCACGCCCACCGGCAGACGGCGCTACGGGCCGGCGCGCTGCGGGCTGAGCACATAGCCGAAGCTGCGCGGCAGTTCGGCGAACGGCCGTTCGGCGGGCGTCCAACGCCCCTCGGTCACCGCATCGGCCGCGGCATCCATGTCGAGCGAGCGCAACAGGCCGAAGCCCCGCTCGGTGTCGAGGAAGAGCCGGCCGTATTCGTCGAGCCAGGCGCTCCTCACCTGCCGGACTTCGGCCCCGGTGTGGGTCTCCACGCGGTAGTCGGCGTCGACGCGCTGCACCCCCAGCACCAGCGGGGCCGCCTCCAGCTCGACGTAGACGCGCTGCGGACCGTTCTGGAAGAACCAGGCGCCTTCGGCATCGGCCTCGTAGTTGCGGCCGATGAACTCGACCAGCTTGCGGTGCAGCAGGCGGCTGCCCTTGACCTGCGGGAACGACCCCGCCGCCTGGACCCGGTCGTCGCGCATGTACCAGTCGCCCCGCGCGTCCAGCCCCAACCAGCCGTGGCAGGCCGGCACCCGGGGCCACTTCTTCAGCGCGGCACGGACGATGTCATCCATCGCGGCATTGTGCGGCCCGGCTCAGACCACCCCGGCGCCGTGCCGGACCCAGTTCATCACCGCCTCGGGCAGACCCAGCACTTCGCCGGGAAAGCCACCGCGCGGGAAGCCGACGTGGCCGCCCTGCGCCGGCTGCCACAGCGTGACGTGGCGACCCACCTCGTGCGGCAGCGGCAGGCAGGCGGCCGGCACGAAGGGATCGTTGCGCGCGTTGAGCACCAACGCGGGGATGCGGATGCGCGCGAGCTGCGGCTTGGCCGAACCCCGGTCCCAGTAGTCATCGACATTGCGAAAGCCGTGCAACGGCGCGGTGAACACGTCGTCGAAGGCATGGAGGTCGCGCGCGGCCAGCAGACGCTCGCGGTCGAACAGGCCCGGATGCTGCGCCAGCTTGGCCAGCGCCTTCGGCTTCATCGTGCGCAGGAACATGCGGTTGTAGACCTGCCGGTTGAAGCCACGGATGATCGCGTGACCGCCGGCAGCGAGGTCGATCGGCGACGACACCGCGCACACGGCCGCCGCCGTGGCCGCGGCGCTGTCGCCGGCCTCCTCCGCCCAGCGCAGCAGCGCGTTGCCGCCGAGCGAGACGCCCACCGCCACCACGGGCCGCGCCTGCTGCGCGCGCAGCCGCGCGAGGATCCAGCCGATCTCCTCGAAGTCGCCCGAGTGATAGGCCCGCGGGGCCCGGTTGAGCTCGCCGGAACAGCCGCGAAAGTGCGGCAGCGCGAACGGCCAGCCGTTGGCCTGCGCCCAGCCCGCGAAGGCCTGCGCGTAGTGGCTGGCCGACGAGCCTTCGAGGCCGTGGAACAGCACCAGCAACGGTGCCCCGGCATGTTGCGCCTCGTCGACCCGGTGGTCGACATCGATGAAGTCGCCGTCGGGGGTGTCCCAGCGCTCGCGCCGCAGAAGCGGTGCCGGCCCGCGGACGCGGCGCGCGAACAGCGCCGGCCAGATGGTCTGCGCATTGCCGCCCGGCAACCACCAGGGCGCCGTCCAGTCGAACGGCGGCAGGACGCGGTGGTCGGTGGCTGCAGCCATGCGGGGTGCGCGGACCTCAGTGCAGCGTGGACGGCGCTTCGGAGATCTCCTGCAGCTCGCGCGCCATGCCGGGGCTGGCGTGGTGCAGCACCATGCGCCAGCCCTGCGGCCCGAGGACGTAGACGTTGGTGACGATCGCATAGGCCTTCTGCACGCCGTCCTCGCCGAGCACCTGCACCCGTTCGAGCACATGGTGCAGCGCCGTCCCGTTGATGTGGAGCCGGCGCACCTTCTCGGGGTGGACGTCGATCGCGCCGTTGGCGAAGATCGCCTCGAACGAGGCGCGGATCGCCGGGGCACCGACGAGGCGGGGGCCGCCGGGGTGCACGCAGGCGGCCTCGTCGTCGTCCGACCAGACGGCCATCAGGTTCTCGAGATCGGCCTGTTGCAGCGCTTCGTAGAACTGCGCCTCGACGTCGTCGGGCGACGAGGGCGGCGCCTTCGGCTTGGCGGGCATGCGGCAGGTCCTCAGCGCATCACTTGAAGACGACGGTCTTGTGGCCGTCGAGCAGCACGCGGTGCTCGGTGTGCCACTTGACCGCACGCGCCAGCACGACGCACTCGACGTCCCGGCCGACGGCGGTGAAGTCCGCCGCGCCCAGCGAGTGGTCCACGCGCTGCACGTCCTGCTCGATGATCGGGCCCTCGTCGAGATCGGCGGTCACGTAGTGCGCGGTCGCACCGATCAGCTTGACGCCGCGCGCATGCGCCTGGTCGTAGGGGCGCGCGCCCTTGAAGCTGGGCAGGAAGCTGTGGTGGATGTTGATGGCCCGGCCATCGAGGAAACGGCAGAAGTCGGCCGACAGGATCTGCATGTAGCGCGCCAGCACCACCAGATCGATGCGGTGCTGCTCGACCAGCGCCTCGATCCGGGCCTCCTGCTCGCGCTTGACCGCCGCGCTGCTGCCGGTGGCCAGCGGCAGGTGATGGAAGGGCAGGCCGTAGCTGTCGCACAGCGCGGCGAAGTCGGGGTGGTTGGACACCACCGCCGGGATCTCCACCGGCAGCGAGCCGCTCTTCCAGCGGAACAGCAGGTCGTTCAGGCAATGGCCATGCTTGCTGACCAGCAGCAGCAGCCGCGGCTTGACGGCCAGCGCATGGAAGCGCGCCGTCATGCCGAACTCGCCGCGCACGTGCGCGAACAGCTTGTCGAGCGAGGCCTCGTCGGCCAGGTGCCCGGGCGCACTGAAATGCACACGCATGAAGAACAGCCCGGTGCTGTCGGCGCCCTGCACGTCGCCGTACTGCTGGGAGTCGAGGATGTTGCAGCCGGCCTGGTACAGCAGGCCCGACACGGCGTAGACGATGCCCTTGGCATCTCGGCACGACAGGGTGAGGACGAACTCTCGGGCGGTGGTTTCCATGATGCTTCGATTGTAAGGAGCGGGCCCGAACGGCGACGACGCTCGCTGCCTCGGTCTCTAGAATCCGCGCAAGCATGGTCACCGCCCCCGAGGACTGGTCTGAACGCAGCCGCGCCATCGCAGCCGCACTGGCGCGCGTCGCGATGGGCGATCGCGCGGCATTTGCCACGCTCTACCAGCAGACCAGCGCGCATCTGCTGGGCGTCGTGCTGCGTATCCAGAAGGACCGAGCCCAAGCCGAGGACGTGCTGCAGGAGGTGTACGTGAACATCTGGCGCGCGGCGCAGGGGTTCGACGCCGGCCGCAGCCAGCCGCTCACCTGGCTGACCAGCATCGCCCGCAACCGGGCCATCGACAGCCTGCGCCGCCGCCAGAGCGAACCGCACACGGTCAGCACCTCGATGGGCTCGGACAGCGAGGACGATGAACACGACATGCTTGAAGAACTGGCATCCCCCGATGCCGGCCCGCTCGACCTGCTCGGGCAGGCTGCCGACGCCCGCGCGCTGCGCGACTGCATCGGTGCGCTCAGCGGCGAGCAGCAGCAGAGCCTGGCACTGGCCTTCTACCAGGGCCTGTCGCATGCCGAGGTGGCCGATCAGCTCCGCCAGCCGCTGGGCACCGTGAAGAGCTGGGTGCGGCGTGCGCTGCAATCGCTGAAGACCTGCCTCGAGCGGGCCACCACCGGCTGAGGGCACCATGGACTACAGCCGCCCTCTCCTCGCGGACCGCCTCGCGGCCGAGTACGTGCTCGGCACCCTGCGCGGCCCGGCGCGTCGCCGTTCGAGGCGCTCCTGCCCGCGCACCCCGGCACTCGCCGCCGCCGTGGCCGGTTGGCA
>NZ_AZSN01000135.1:0-9750 GCF_000576225.1 Methylibium sp. T29-B
CCGGTGCCGGTGCCGGTGCCGCCACGACGGCGGCCGGCGCGGCCTTGGCAGCCGGCACCGGGGCCTGGCCCCCCACGAAGGCGCGGATGCTGGTCAGCAGCTCCGAGGTGTCGAGCACTTCACCGCCCGCACCCTGGTGGCGCGCCAGCTGCGAGCGCAGCGCATCGCCGGACTGCAGCAGCACGTCGACCATCGCTGCGGTCGGCTGCAGCTCGTGGCGGCGCAGCTTGTCGAGCAACGTCTCCATCTGGTGCGTCAGCTCGGCCACGTCGGCGAAGCCAAAGGTCGCCGCGCCGCCCTTGATGGAGTGGGCGCAGCGGAAGATGGCGTTGAGTTCCTCGTCGTCGGCCGCGGCCACGTCGATCGCGAGCAGCTGTTGCTCCATGCGATCGAGGTTCTCGCCGGCTTCCTCGAAGAAGACCTGGTAGAACTGGCTCAGGTCGATGCCGGCGCCCTGGTTGGCACTGGCCGTGTTCGTGTCGCCCATGTCGATTCCTCGTGTCTCGTCTTGACGGGGCTCAGCGAATGACCTTCTTGATCACCTCGAGCAGCTTGGCCGGGTCGAAGGGCTTGACCATCCATCCGGTCGCACCGGCAGCCCGGCCGGCCTGTTTCATCTGGTCGCTGGACTCGGTGGTCAGGATCAGGATGGGCGTGGCCTTGAAGCTCGGGTGCTCGCGCAGCTTCTTGGTCAGGCCGATGCCATCGAGCTGGGGCATGTTCTGGTCGGTGAGCACCAGGTCGAACTGGCGCTGCGCGGCCTTGTCGTACGCGTCCTGGCCGTCGACGGCCTCGGTGACGTCGTAACCAGCGCTCTTGAGGGTGAAGGACACCATCTGCCGCATCGATGCGGAATCGTCCACGGCCAGGATTGAATGCATTGCGCTCTCCGGATTTCTCGGTGACTTATCGGTTGCTGGAGGAACTACTTGAGTGCGGCGACACCGCGCTAGAACAGCTCGACGGTGCCGGCGTCCATTTCGTCCTGCGTCACGGGATTCGGACGCAGCGGCGGGGGGCGATCACCGCCTCGCCGTCGGCGTCTGCGCCGAACGCATCGCGCGCCAGCTGGTCGGCGCAGTTGCGCAGGCGCTGGTGGGTGTGGGCGATCAGCTGCGAGGCCATGTCCTGGAACTGCAGGGCCGTGACGGCTTCTCCGAGCAGGCGGCGCACGTCGCGGACGGTGCCGGCATCGATCGCGTCGCCTCCGTCCAGCTGGCCGACAGCGCCGTGGAAGCGCTGCATCAGCGCATCGCAGGTGTCGGCGAGCAGGCGCTGCAGGCGGTCGAGATCGTTGCTGGCCATCATCAGATGGTCCTGCAGGTCCGCAGCCAGCAGCAGCGGCAGCGCCGGTTCGGCGGAGATCTGGGCTTGTGGCATCGTTGTCTTCGCAAATGGGCGCAGCGCGAACGCTGCGGGCGTGCGCCCGTCCTCACGCGCTCGGGGCGCGCTGCCTCCGGTCGGGTGCGGCTTGGCACAATTCTTCGCCAGCCCTCCGTTCCGCGGTGTCAAGATCACGGGGCCAAACGACCGCCAGTTCGACCCTTCCACCCATGCCGGCACCCGATCTGTCCCCTTTACCCCCCGCCCTGTCCACCGTGCCGCTGCGGCTGCGGGTGCTGCACCTGGAGGATTCGGAACTCGATCACGAATTGATGCTGGCCCACCTGCGGCGTGGCGGCATCGATCCCGACGCGCTGCGCGTCGAATCCGAGGCCGGGTACCGGGCCGCGCTGGCCGAACCCTGGGACGTGGTGGTCAGCGACTACAACCTGCCGGGCTTCTCGGGCCTGCGCGCCCTGGAGATCCTGCGCGACAGCCGGCTGCTGCTGCCCTTCATCCTGGTCTCGGGCGAGATCGGCGAGCAGGTGGCGGTGCAGGCCATGCTGACCGGCGCCAACGACTACCTGCTGAAGGAAAACCTGGCGCGGCTGGTGCCGGCCCTGCTGCACGCGATCGAAGGCACCGAGGCGCTGCGTGCCAAGCAGGAAGCCGACCTGGCCCTGGGCCAGAGCGAGCAGCGCCTGCGCGAACTGGCCCAGCACCTGCAGGCAAACATCGAGGCCGAGCGCACGGCGATCGCCCGCGAGATCCACGACGACGTGGGCGGGTCGCTGACCGCGCTGAAGTTCGACCTGGCGTGGATCGAGCGGCACGCCCGAGACCCGGCGGTGGCGCAGCGCGCGCAGGGCGCACTGGAGACCGTGACGCTGGCGATCGAGTCGAGCCAGCGCATCATGCACAACCTGCGCCCGGCCATCCTGGAACAAGGCCTGATCGCGGCGCTGCAGTGGATGACCCAGCGCTTCGAGAAGCGCAATGGCGTGGTGACGGTGTTCCGCACCAGCCGCGACGAGTTGCCGCCGCTGCCGGCGGGCGTCCCGCTGGCCGCCTACCGCACCGCGCAGGAGGCCCTCACCAACATCAGCAAGCACGCCTACGCGACCCGCGTGGAAGTCGATCTCACGGTCGCCGGCCGCGTGCTGTCGCTCGAGGTCAGCGACAACGGCCGCGGCCTGATCCAGGAGGACCTCGCCAAGGCCCGCTCCTTCGGCATCCGCGGATTGCGTGAACGCGCGGCACAGGTCGGCGGCTGGGTCGACCTCTCCAGCGGACCGGGCGGCACCACCATCATCCTGTCGGTGCCGCTCGAGGCCGGCGGAGATACCGGGCACGGCGAGTTCGACGGCCTGCAGGACGACCCGGACGACCCGACCTCCTGGGACATGCTGCGGTGAAGGCGGCCCCTGCGATGGGCTGGCCCGACGGGCCGTGACCGCGGTAGAGTGGAAGCATGCAGTCATCCTCCCTCGCAGCGCCGTCATGACCGTCCGCGTCATCCTCTGCGACGACCACGCACTGATCCGGCGCGGCATCCGCGACACGCTGTCGGATGCGCCCGACATCGAGGTCGTGGGCGAGGCGGGCGACTACGGCGAGCTGCGCAGCCTGCTTCGTGACACCGACTGCGACGTGCTGGTGCTCGACATCAACCTGCCGGGTCGCAGCGGCCTCGACGTGCTGCACGTGCTGAAGGAGGAAGGCTCGGCGCTGCGCGTGCTGGTGGTGTCGATGTACCCCGAGGACCAGTATGCGATCCGCGCGCTGCGCGCCGGCGCCTACGGCTACGTCAACAAGGGCAGCGACACCCAGCTCATCGTCGAGGCGGTGCGGATGGTGGCCAAGGGCCGCAAGTACATCACGCCCGAGATCGCGCAGATGCTGGCCGAGAGCCTGAGCCAGCCGGCCACCGAGATCGCCCACGAGAAGCTGTCGGACCGCGAGCTGCAGACGCTGGTGCTGATCGCGTCGGGCAAGCGGCTGTCGGACATCGCCGCCGAACTGACGCTGAGCCCGAAGACCGTCAGCGTCTACCGCGCCCGCGTGCTGGAGAAGCTGGCCCTGACCAACAACTCCGAGCTCACGGTCTACGCCATCCGAAACGGCCTGGTATGAGGCTCGGCCGCGACCGAGCCTGACCCCCGTCTCCATTCATCTTGTGCAACGCCCCGGGAGAGCCGCGATGCTGAGCCTGCGCCCCAACTGCGAATGCTGCAATGCCGATCTGCCGCCCGAAGCGGCCGACGCGCGGATCTGCAGCTTCGAATGCACGTTCTGCGCCGATTGCGCCGACACCCGGCTGCAGGGCCGCTGCCCCAACTGCGGTGGCGAGTTGCTGGCCCGCCCTCGCCGGCCGGCCGCGGCGCTGGCGCGCCACCCGGCCTCGACCGAACGGGTGTTCAAGCCCGCGGGCTGCGCGCCGTCCGGCGCCTGAACGCCGATGCAGGCCGAAGCCAGCGTGCGCCTGAGCGGCGGTTGCCTGTGCGGCGCGGTGCGCTACGAACTCGACCGGGCGCCCGGGCCGATCGTGCTCTGCCATTGCGGCCAGTGCCGCAAGGCGCAGGGCTCGGCTTTCGCCACGGTGGCCCCGGTGGCCGTGGAAGCTTTCCGGCTGGTGCGCGGGGTCGATCGGCTGCGCGGCTTTCAGTCCTCACCGGGCAAGTGGCGCAGCTTCTGCGGCGATTGCGGCTCGCCGATCCACAGCCGCCGCGACGACCGGCCCGCGGTGCTGCGGCTGCGCGTGGGCAGCCTCGACGATCCCTTCGACCAGCGGCCCGCCGCGCACATCCACGTGGCGTCGAAGGCGGCGTGGTGGACGATCGACGACGCGCTGCCGCAATACCCGGGCATCGAACCGGGCCGCTGACCGTCCGGCCCTACTGCAGGGTGCGCAGGTGCACCACGCGCTGCTGGGTGCCCGGGTGGGTGGCGGTGGCCTTGATCATCGGCAGGTGCTGGAACAGGACCAGCGGCGTGTCCTCGGGCTCGCCCAGATGCCGGATCAGCCGCATCGCGAAGGCATCGGCCTCGTATTCGTGCTCGTGCGACAGCTGCGAGGCCTCACGGCCCAGCACGCCGGCGATGGCGTCGGTGTGCGCCTGCACCACCTCCCCGGGGATGTGTCGCTTGTAGAGTTGTCCGAGCTGAGCCCAGTGGCGATGCATCACGTGGCCGAGCTCGTGGGCCAGCACGAAGCTGCGCTCGCTCTCGCTCATGTCGGCGAGCGACACGTTCGCGGCGACCACGCGCCCCATCAGGCACACCGCGAGCAACGGCCCCCGCACGACCAGCAAGCGGACGTCACCGGGCATGTCCGCCGCGTCCAGGACCCGCTGGAAGCTGCGGCGAACCACCTGCACGGCAGGGTCGGCTTCGTCGACCTGGGCCTCGGTCAGCGCGTCGAGCTGCATCTGCTGTGAACGCTGCAGCACGGCAAGGATGTCGTCTTCGCACCATGCTGGTGCTGCAAACGAAGCAAGCAGGGACAACAGGATGGCGCGCATCAGAACCTCCGCACGTCAATATCAGGGTTGACCCTAGATTCCATGCAATCGCCGTACCAGATTCGCACAATACGGGGCGAGGTCCGTGCGCTCCTGCCGATCCCGGCCGTCTGGCCGCTACTGGAACTGCGCCAGCATCCGCTCCAGCGCCATCGTGAACGGCTGTTCCATGAAGGGGAGGGTCAGCGTGATGCCGATCAGGCCGACGCCGAGCGTGATCGGGAAGCCGATCGCGAAGATGTTGATCTGCGAGGCCACGCGCGAGATCAGCCCCAGCACGAGGTTCATGAACAGCAGCATCGTGATGATCGGCAGCGCGATCCACAGCCCGAGGCGGAACACCTCCGCGCCCCAGAGCTGCGGTTGCAGGGCCGACAGGAAGGACAGCGGGGCGGCCTCGGGCGCGGCCACCGGGAAAGCATGGAAGCTCTGGATCACGGCCGCGGTCAGCAGCAGGTGACCGTTCATCACGACGAACAGCCAGGCCGCGCTGGTGCCGAAGAAGCGGCTGACCGCGGTGGATTGCGAGGCGCTGATGGGATCGAAGAAGGACGCGAAGTTCAGGCCCATCTGCAGGCCGATCATCTCGCCGGCGAACTCGATGCCGGCCATGACGATGCGCGCCGAGAAGCCGAGGGCCAGCCCGATCACCAGCTGCTGGATCACCGCCTCGAAGGCCTGCGCGCTGTCGAGCGCGATCACCGGCATCGGCGGCAGCGAAGCCTGGGCCGCGACGGTGATGAAGAAGGCCAGCGCCACCTTCACCCGCACCGGCACGCTGCGCATGCTCAGCACCGGGGCACTGACGAACAGCGCCAGCACTCGCAGGAAGGGCCAGACCATCGGGCTCAGCCAGGCGGTGAGCTGGGCCTCGTCGAAGGTGAACATGGTCGGTTCGTCGGGGGCGGCATCCGCCGGCCGCTGAAGCGGCTAGCCGACGACGGTCGGGATCGCCTGCAGCGTGCGCTGCAGGTACTCGACGATCGTGGTGAGCATCCAGGGCCCGGCGATCGCGAGTACCGCAACCGCGGCGATCAGCTTGGGCACGAAGCTCAGCGTCGACTCGTTGATCTGGGTGGCGGCCTGGAACACGCTGATCAGCAGGCCGACCACCAGGATGGTCAGCAGCATCGGCGCGCTGATCATCAGCAGCAGGACCAGACCCTGCTGGCCGAAGGTGAAGACTTGTTGGGCATCCATGGCGGTGGGGTCAGGTGGCGAAGGAGGCAGCGAGCGAGCCGAGCAGCAGGTTCCAGCCGTCGGCCAGCACGAACAGCATCAGCTTGAAGGGCAGTGCCACCAGCACCGGGCTGAGCATCATCATGCCCAGGCTCATCAGCACGCTGGCGACGATCATGTCGATGATCAGGAAGGGAATGAAGATCAGGAAGCCGATCTGAAAGGCGCTCTTGAGCTCGCTGGTCACGAAGGCCGGCACCAGCACGCGGAACGGCGCGTCCTCGCCCTTCACCGCCGGGTCGAGCTTGGCGAGCCGGGCGAACAGCATCAGGTCGCTCTGGCGCGTCTGCTTCAGCATGAAGGACCGCATCGGCGCCTCGCCGCGGGCCAGCGCCTCGTCGAAGGCGATCTGGTTGGCCGCGAAGGGCTTGTAGGCATCGTTGTAGACCTTGTCGATGGTCGGCCCCATGACGAACAGCGTCAGGAACAGCGACAGGCCGATCAGCACCTGGTTGGGCGGCACCGACTGCGTGCCCAGCGCCTGGCGCAGCAGGCTCAGCACGATGACGATGCGGGTGAAGCCGGTCATCATCAGCAGCACGGCCGGCAGGAAGCTCAGCGCGGTGAAGAACAGCAGGGTCTGGATCGGCACCGAGTAGCTGGTGCCGCCCGCGCCCTGTCCGACGATCAGCGGCAGGTTCGCGTTGCCGCCCGCCGCCTGCGCTAAAGCCGCTGCAGGAAGTGCCGACAACACCGATACGGCGGCGATCAGCGCGACGCGCCTGTGACGCCACAAGAAGGAAGCGGCACCGATGCCCGCGAGCAGACGCCGCGGATCCGGCTCCGCCGGTCCGCCAGCGTCGCTCCCTCGAGGGAGAGCGGCGCTGTCGCAGCGGAGATGGTCAGTTCCTTGCATCGCGAACCTTCTTCAGCAATGCGGCGAACGGCGCCTCGGGGGCGGCAGCATTCGCGGCCATGTCAGCCTGCGGCGACAAGGTGTGCAACGCGGTGATGGACTGCGGCGTGACGCCCAGCACCAGCCAGCGGCGCTCCTCGCCCTGGCCGACCTCGACGGTCACGATGCGCTGGTGCGGACCGAGCGCCATGCTGCCGACGGTGCGCGTCAGAGCGTTCGCCTGGCTCATCGCTGCGCCGTAGGGCGTGCGCTTGAGCAGCCACAGCGCCAGCGGGATGGCCGCCACGATGACGACGAACCACAACAGGCCGAAGCCCAGGGAACCGGACATCATGTCGCGCGCTTTCCGGAGGGCCGGATCAGCCGCCGCGGCTCAGCCGGCGCATGCGCTCGCTGGGCGTCACGATGTCGGTCAGGCGGATGCCGAACTTGTCGTTCACCACCACCACCTCGCCCTGGGCGATCAGGTAGCCGTTGACCAGCACGTCCATCGGCTCGCCGGCCAGCGCGTCGAGCTCGACCACCGAGCCCTGCGCCAGCTGCAGGATGTGCTTGATCGGGATGCGTGTGCGGCCCAGCTCCACGGTGAGCTGCACCGGGATGTCGAGGATCATGTTGATGTCGTTGCCCGCGCCGCCTCCCGGGGTGGGCGCGAAGTTGGCGAACGACGCCGGCGCCACCTGCTCGGCCGTCGTGACGACCTCGCTGCCGGGCGACTGTTGCTCGAGCGCGGCGGCCCACTCGGCGGCCATCGCGTCCTGTTCGTCGTTCGGTGCGGCATCAGCATGGTGTTCTCCCAGCCAGGACGGGCCCTGGTTCGTCAGCAGTTGATCGATCTTGATGGCGTACTTGCCGTTGCTCGTGCCGTAGTGGCAGTCGAACACCGGCACGCCGTCCACCTTGGCGTGGACCACCTGGTCCAGGTCGAGCTCGATGAAGTCGCCCGGCTTCAGCGCGAGCAACTGCTCGACCGTGGCCGGCGCCTGCGCCAGCTCGGCCACCAGGTCGACCTCGGCGGCCTGGATCTGCTGCGTCAGCAGCTTGACCCAGCGGCGGTCGGGCTCGTTGGCATCCCCCTGCACGGTGGAGTACAGCGTGTCGCGGATCGGCTCCAGCGTGGCGTACGGAATGCAGAAATGGATGGTGCCGCTGGTGTCGCCGATCTCGACGGTGAATGAGGTGGTCACGACGATCTCGCTCGGCGCGGCGATGGTCGCGAACTGCGGCTGCATCTCCGAACGCTGGTACTCCAGCTCGACCGGGTAGACACCGGCCCAGGCCTTCTTGTACTCGGCCGAGATCACCTCGACCAGGCGCGAGATCACGCGCAGCTCGGTCGGCGAAAATCACGCCCCTCGATGCGGGTGTGGAACTTGCCGGCCCCGCCGAACAGCGCGTCGATCACCGCGAACACCAGCGTCGGATCGCAGACGATCAGCCCGCTGCCGCGCAGCGGTCGCACCGCCATGATGTTGAAGTTGGTCGGCACCACGATCTCGCGCAGGAAGGCGCTGTACTTCTGCACCTTGATCGTGCCGACCGCCACCTCCGGCGTGCGCCGGATGAAATTGAACAGGCCGATGCGGATGTTGCGGGAGAAGCGCTCGTTGATGATCTCCATCGTGGGCATGCGCCCACGCACGATGCGCTCCTGGCTCGCCAGGTTGTAGTCGCGCACGCCGCCCTGCTCGACCTCCTCGGTCTCGAGCTTCTGGCTCTCGCCGGTGATGCCCTGCAACAGCGCATCCACCTCGTCCTGCGACAGGATCTGCTGATTCATGGTGCCCCTCGTCCGACGAGGACGTCAGCCGGTCCCCCGAGGGGACGCGGGCCGGCTTGGGAGCGGCCCGGCGCTCGGCCCGCAGGCACGGCACGACGCGAGCGGACGCCGCGGACCCGGCTTTGCCGATCCGCCAGCGTCGCCCCCCCGGGGGGGAGCGGCGAAACCGCAACGGGGGGGTACGTCATTGGATGATGAAGCTGGAGAAATGCACGTGCTCGACCGGGTTGTGCACGGCCGGGGCCTTCTTGCGCTTCTTCTTGACCGGCTTTTCTTCGGCATCGGTGTCGGCCGCCGCGTCATGCGCCGGCGCGTCGTCGATCTCGATCTCGATGCCCAGGGGCCGCACCGACTCGCGCATGATCTCGGCCGCCAGCTTTTCCTTGCCAGCACGCTCGAGCAGCTCGCCCGAGGTCTTGTGCGACAGGATCATCAGCACGCCGTTGCGGATGGCCGGCATGTAGAGCTTGAGTTCCTCGGCCACCTTGGGGTCGTCGACCTGCAGCGTGACGCCGATCTGCGCGAAGCGCTCCTGGTCGCGATCGGCTAGGTTCACGACGAAGGGCTCGAGCGGCAGGAAATTGGGTGGCGCCTTGTGGTCCTTCTTGCCGGCATCGTGCGCCACTTCTTCCGCATCGTCGCCTTCCTCGGCGGCCGCAGCGGCCTCGGCGGCCTTCTTCTTCAGCAGGTAGACCGCGGCGCCACCCCCGGCTGCCACGAGCAGCGCCACGATCGCCAGGATCATGACGAGCTTCTTCGGCAGGCCCTTCTTGGCCTTCTTCGGCACTTCGACGGCATCGGCCGCGGCTGCAGACATCGGGAACTCCTTGCCATGAACGCGCACGGAGCAGACGCCGCCGCACGCAGGGAATGGAAAGGATTATTCGAGCCGGCCCTCACGGCGAAGCCGCGATAAGGGGGGCGAAACCGGCGCTTACCGCCGCCCCCTGCCACCGCCGCGGCGTGCGCCGCGTGCTAGGCGTAGAGGTCGAGCAGGCCGCGGGCCGCGGGTGGGCGCGCGCCCGCCGGGC
>NZ_AZSN01000136.1:0-9743 GCF_000576225.1 Methylibium sp. T29-B
ATTAGCCGCTGCCCGGCGACCGAGCCGCGGAAGGCGCCGACCACCGGCCGCCAGCCGGCGTCGAGGGCCTCGTCGTCCAGCGCGCTATCGGCGGCGGTCACGCGCCTCAGCCGAACAGCGCGGCCAGCGCCAAGCCGGGATCGGGCGCGCGCATGAAGGCTTCGCCGACCAGGAAGGCGTGCACCTGGGCCTCGCGCATGCGCCGCACGTCGGCCGGCGCGAGGATGCCGCTCTCGGTCACCAGCAGGCGGTCCGGCGGCACGCGCGGCAACAGGCCCAGCGTGGTGTCGAGCGTGACCTCGAAGGTCCGCAGGTTGCGGTTGTTGATGCCGACCAGCGGCGTCTTCAGCCGCAGCGCGCGGTCGAGTTCGGCGCCGTCGTGCACCTCGACCAGCACTGCCAGGCCGAGCGCCTGCGCCACCGCTTCCAGGTCGGCCATCTGGGCGTCGGCCAGGCAGGCGGCGATCAGCAGGATGCAGTCGGCACCCATCTCGCGCGCCTCGAACACCTGGTAGTCGTCGACCATGAAGTCCTTGCGCAGCACCGGCAGCGGGCAGGCGGCGCGGGCGGCCAACAGGTAGTCGACCGAGCCCTGGAAGAAGCGCTCGTCGGTCAGCACCGACAGGCAGGCCGCGCCGTGGCGGGCGTAGCTCTCGGCGATCGCCGCCGGCACGAAGTGCTCGCGCAGCACGCCCTTGCTCGGGCTGGCCTTCTTGACCTCGGCGATCACCGCCGGCCGGCCGGCCGCGACGCACCCGCGCAGCGCGCCGGTGAAGTCGCGCAGGTCGGCGCGCCGTTCGGCCGACTCTGCGTCGGCGCGCAGCGAGGCAAGCGAGCGCCGCTTGCGCGCGGCCACGATCTCGTCCCGCTTGACCGCGACGATCTTCTGCAGGATGTCTTCGCCGCTCACGCCGCCCCCTTGAGCCGGCGCGTCGTCGTGACGAACCGCTCGAGCGTCTTCGCCGCCGCACCCGAGGCCACCGCCTCGCGCGCCAGGCGCACACCCTCGCCGATCGATGGCGCGACGTCGGCGGCGTACAGCGCCGCGCCGGCGTTGAGCAGCACGATGTCGCGCACCGGCCCCGCCTCGTCGGCGAGCGCGCGGCGGATGCAGCCGACCGACTCGTCCTTGCTCGCCCACCTTCAACCCCCGGGTGTCGTAGACCGGCAGGCCGAAGTCGCTCGGATGCACCGTGTACTCGCGCACCTCGCCGTCCTTCAGCTCGCCGATCAGCGTCTCGCCGGACAGCGAGATCTCGTCCATGCCGTTCATGCCATACACCACCAGCACGTGGCGCGAGCCCAGGCGCTGCAGCACGCGCACCTGGATGCCGACCAAGTCGGGGTGGAACACGCCCATCAACTGGTTCGGCGCGCCCGCCGGGTTGGTGAGCGGCCCGAGGATGTTGAAGATCGTGCGCACACCGAGTTCCTTGCGCACCGGGCCGGCGTGCTTCATCGCCGGGTGGTGGTTGGGCGCGAACATGAACCCGATGCCCGACTCGGCCAGGCACTCGGCCACCTGCGCCGGCGCGAGGTCGATGCTGGCGCCCAGCGCCTCGAGCACGTCGGCGCTGCCCGAGGTGGAGGACACGCTGCGCCCACCGTGCTTGGCCACGCGCGCGCCGGCTGCCGCCGCGACGAACATCGCGGTGGTCGAGATGTTGAAGGTGTGGGCGGCGTCGCCGCCGGTGCCGCACAGGTCGACCAGGTGCTCGGTGTCGGCCACCGGCACCGGCGTCGCGAACTCGCGCATCACGGTGGCCGCAGCGGCGATCTCGCCGATGCTCTCCTTCTTGACGCGCAGGCCCACCGCCAGCGCGGCGATCATCACCGGCGACATCTCGCCGCTCATGATGCGTCGCATCAGGTGCAGCATCTCGTCGTGGAAGATCTCGCGGTGCTCGATCGTGCGCTGAAGGGCGGCGGTGTCCGTGATCATCTAGCGAGCTCCTTCGAGGAAGTTCTTCAGCATCGCGTGGCCATGCTCGGTCAGGATGGACTCGGGGTGGAACTGCACTCCCTCGATCGGCAGCGAGCGGTGGCGCACGCCCATGATCTCGCCGTCCGGCGTGGTCGCGCTCACCGCCAGCTCGGCCGGTAGCGTCGCGCGCTCGATCGCCAGCGAGTGGTAGCGGATCACGTTGAAGCGCTCGGGCAGGTTCGCGAACACACCGTGCCGGTCGGTCGTGATCTCGCTCGCCTTGCCGTGCATCTGCACCTGTGCGCGCACGATGCGTCCGCCCAGCGCCGCGCCGATCGCCTGGTGACCCAGGCACACGCCCAGGATCGGCAGCCTGCCGGCGAAGTGGCGGATCGATTCGACACAGATGCCGGCCTCGGCCGGCGAGCAGGGGCCGGGCGAGAGCACCAGGCGATCGGGCCGCAGCGCCTCGATCTCGGTCAGCGTGATCTCGTCGTTGCGGAACACCTTCACCTCCTCGCCGAGCTCGGCGAAGTACTGCACCAGGTTGAAGGTGAAGCTGTCGTAGTTGTCGATCATCAGGAGCATGTCAGAAGCCCTCCTCGACCAGCTCCGCCGCGCGCAGTACGGCGCGCGCCTTGTGCTCGGTTTCCTTCCACTCCAGCTCGGGCACCGAGTCGGCCACGATGCCGGCCGCCGCCTGCACGTAGAGCACGTTGTCCTTGACGATGCCGGTGCGGATCGCGATCGCGACGTCCATGTCGCCAGCGAAGCTCAGGTAGCCGCAGGCGCCGCCGTAGATGCCGCGCTGCACCGGCTCGAGCTCGTCGATGATCTCCATCGCGCGGATCTTCGGCGCACCGCTCAACGTGCCGGCCGGGAAGGTCGCGCGCAGCACGTCCATGTTGGTCGTGCCCGGCTTCAGCAGGCCCTCGACGTTGCTGACGATGTGCATCACGTGCGAATAGCGCTCGACCGCGAAGGCCTCGGTCACCTTGACCGAGCCGGTCTGCGCGATGCGGCCGATGTCGTTGCGCGCCAGGTCGATCAGCATCAGGTGCTCGGCGCGCTCCTTCGGGTCAGCCAGCAACTCGGCCTCGACCGCGAGGTCGCGCTCGGGCGTCGCGCCACGCGGTCGGGTGCCGGCCAGCGGGCGGATCGTGACCTTCTGGCCCTCGGGCACCTGCTCGTGGCGCACCAGGATCTCAGGCGAGGCGCCGACGATCTGGAAGTCGCCCATGTCATAGAAGTACATGTACGGCGACGGGTTCATCGAGCGCAGCGCACGGTAGAGCGACAGCGGGCTCTCGGTGTAGCGCTTGCGCAGGCGCTGGCCGAACACGATCTGCATGCAGTCGCCGGCTGCGATGTACTCCTTGCAGCGCAGCACCGCGGCCTCGTAGTCGGCGCGCGCGAACTCGCGCTCCACCGCGTGCGAGGGGCCGCGCTTCACGGCCGGCGCGGTCACGCTGTAGCGCAGTCGGTCATTCAGCTCGGCCAGCCGCTTCTTGCCGCGGAAGTAGGCCTCGGGCTGCGACGGATCGGCGTAGACGATCAGGTAGAGCCGCCCCGACAGGTTGTCGATGACCGCCAGCTCCTCGGTCTGCAGCAGCTGGATGTCGGGTGTGCCGATGCCGCCCTCGCGCCGCGCGCCGGCCAGCTTGGGCTCCATGAAGCGCACCGCCTCGTAGCCGAAGTAGCCGGCGAGGCCGCCGCAGAAGCGCGGCAGGCCGGGCCGCAGCGCCACCTTGAAGCGGCTCTGGTAGGCCTCGATGAAGTCCAGCGGGTTGCCGTGGTGCGTCTCGGTCACCTGGCCGTCGGTCACCACCTCGCAGTGCTCGCCGGTGGCGCGCAGCAACGTGCGCGCCGGCAGGCCGATGAAGGAGTAGCGCCCGAAGCGCTCGCCGCCGACCACCGACTCGAGCAGGAAGCTCAGCGGCCGGCCTCCGGCCAGCTTCAGGTACAGCGACAGCGGGGTTTCCAGGTCGGCGAGCGCCTCGCCGATCAACGGAATGCGGTTGTAGCCCTGCTCGGCCAGGCTCTTGAATTCGAGTTCGGTGATCACGTCGGGGCCCTCCGTGGCCCAGGCCCACCCGGGAGCGGGCGGCCGCGCAAACAAGACATCGGGTGGCTGCTAAAAGACCGGTGTGAAGCCGGCCAGACGCAGCGTCGCGGGTCAGCCGGCCCGGCGACGCCAGGGCCAGGCTCCCCGGTCGTGAGACCCCGTGATGTGCTTGCGCGACATGAACATGAGGCCAGTCTAGCAGGCGCGCGTTCGAGTTCGCGCACCAGCGCATCGCGCGCCATGCGCCTGGGGCCGCCGGGCGATGCAGTCCCGCGGTACTTCCGCAGTGCTCCTGCGGAGGACAGTCGGGACGCTGCGCCCGGGAGCGCTACACGGCGGCGCAACATTCTCTTGCTGCAATGCAACATGGAGCAATCGCACTCGGCTTCCACAGGGTCTTCTCCAGCATGAGCCGGCGCCGCCAACCCGGCACAGTGGCGCCAGAAGTTGAACCGTTCCAAGGCCGTGTCGTCATGAGCGCTGAAACCGCCCCGTTGCTTCCTCCGATCGAAAAGCCCTACCTGGTGCTTCTCGAGCCCGCGTCGGGACGGGCCGCGGCCTACGACGCCCAGAACCGCCTGTTGACCGACCGCGCCAGCGAGCGGCTGGTGGCCTTCGCGCTGGAGCGCCATGTCCACAGCGAGTACTGGGATGACCTGAAGGACCTGGGCATGCCGCGCCAGCGGCCGAGTTGGGCGCCGGGTGACAACCTCAGCGGCTGCACCCTCTACTGGCTGCGCAACGGCTGGTCCAAGTTCCGCGACCTGCTCGACACGCCGGACGCCTGAGGCCCGGCATAGCAACCCACTCGCTGCCTCAGGCGGCGAGCCGCGCGCGCATCGCGTCGATCACCGCCTTGTAGTCCGGCTGGCCGAAGATCGCGCTGCCGGCGACGAAGGTGTCGGCCCCGGCATCGGCGGCCGCGCGGATGTTGTCGGTCTTGATGCCGCCGTCCACCTCGAGGCGGATGTCGCGTCCGCTGGCGTCGATCAGCTGCCTCACGCGCGCCAGCTTCTTCAGGGTCGACGGGATGAAGCTCTGCCCGCCGAATCCGGGGTTCACGCTCATCAGCAGCACCAGGTCGACCTTGTCGATCACCCACTCCAGCACGTCGAGCGAGGCGGCCGGGTTGAACACCAGGCCGGCCTGGCAGCCGGCGTCCTTGATCAACTGCAGCGTGCGGTCCACGTGGGTGCTGGCGTCGGGGTGGAAGCTCACCAGGTCGGCACCGGCCTTGGCGAAGGCCTGCGCCAGCGCATCGACCGGCTGCACCATCAGGTGCACGTCGATCGGCACGCGCACGCCGGCGGCGGTGACCGCGTGCTTGCGCAGGGCCTCGCAGACCATCGGCCCGAAGGTGAGGTTGGGTACGTAATGGTTGTCCATCACGTCGAAGTGGATCCAGTCGGCGCCGGCGGCGATGACATCCTTCACCTCCTCGCCCAGGCGGGCGAAGTCGGCCGACAGCAGGCTCGGGGCGATACGGAAGTGGCGTTGCGGGGACATGGCGGCGATCGGTCACGGAGGGTCGGCGTGCGCCGATTCTAGGGAGCGCGGTCGCCGGCCGCGTGGATCGGCATCAGCCGCATAGCCATGCGGCGCGCCGCTGGCTACGCTGCGCGACGCGTCCTCGCCCTCTCACCATGCAACGACCCGCCCCCCGCTCCGCACGCGGCCCCCACCCGGCCGAGGTGAACGCCGTGCTCGCGCACTGCCAGGCCGGCCGCTGGCCGGAGGCAGAGACCGCAGCGGCGCGGCTGTTGAAGAGCCACCCGCAGGATGCGGCCCTGCACAACCTGCACGGCACGGCCTGCTCGGAACAGCACAAGCTCGACGCCGCGGCGGCCAGCTTCCGCCGGGCGGCGGCGCTGGCGCCGCAGTCGGCCGAACTGCTGTTCAACCTGGCCGCCACCTGCGGCCGCCTGGGCCGGCTCGACGAGGCCGTGGCCGCCTACCGGCGGTCCGTCGCGCTGAAGCCCGACTTCGCGGTGGCGCACTACAACCTCGGCACCGCGCTCAAGGATCTGCAGCAGCTCGACGAGGCCGTCACCAGCCTGCGGCGCGCGGTGGCGCTGCAGCCGGGCTACGCCGCCGCGCACGCGAACCTCGGCGCCGTGCGCCAGGCCCAGGGCCATCTCGACGACGCCATCGCGTGCTACCGCGCCGCGCTGGCGATCACGCCCACCGCCCGGGCGCACCTGAGCCTCGCCTCGGCGCTGCGTGCGCACGGCCTGCTCGACGCCGCGGCCGCCAGCCTGCGTGACGCGCTCGCGCTCGACCCGGCCTACGCCGACGCCCACAACAATCTCGGCGAGACGCTGTGGGACCAGGGCCGTGTCGACGATGCGCTGGCCAGCTACCGCGCCGCACTCCGCCTCGATCCCGCGCACCCCGAGGCCAACCACAACCTCGGCGTCCTGCTCCAGGCCGCCGGGCAATGGGGCGATGCCATCGCCTGCTTCGAGCGTTCGCAGCTGCGCGACTGGCAGGAGCGGCGCCTCTACTGCCTGTACAAGACCGAGCGCTACGCCGAGTTCCGCGCCGCGCTGGCGCCGATGCTGTCCGCCAGCCCGCACCGCTCGCCCTTTCTCGCCACGCTGTCGGCGCACCACGCCGCGAACTTCGCCGAACCCGACCCCTACGGTTTCTGCCGCACGCCGCTCGATTTCGTGCAGCATGCCCGCATCGACGCGTTGGCCGCGCCGGGCAGCGCCCTCGTCACCGAGTTGCTGCGCGACATCGAACACGCCGAGATCGCCGAACGCAAGCAGGGCCGGCTGCACCACGGCATCCAGTCGGCCGGCAACCTGTTCAAGCGCCCCGAGGACTCGTTCCGCCGCCTCGCGGCGCTGATCGGGCAGGCGGTCGTCGCCTACCGCGCGAAGTGGGCCGGCGCCGATTGCGAGTACGCGCGCGCCTTCCCCGCCGACCCGGTGTTCAGCAGCTCGTGGTACGTGAAGATGCGGCAGGGCGGCCACCTCACCTCGCACATCCACGAGACCGGCTGGCTGAGCGGCGTGGTGTACCTGGCACTGCCGCCGCGCGCCGAGGGCAGCGACGACGGCTGCATCGAGTTCAGCACCGACGGCGACGGCTATCCGCGCCGGCACGAGCACTTCCCGCGCCGGGTGCTGGCGCCGCAGGTCGGCGACCTGGTGCTGTTCCCGTCGTCGCTGTTCCACCGCACGCTGCCGTTCCGCGCCGACGCCGACCGCGTGTGCATTGCCTTCGATATCGCGCCCGGTCCCTAGAATCCGGGGCATGGCACGTCCCGAGTTCACCATCAGCGTCGTCGCGCGCTACCTGCCCGAGCAATCGGCCCCCGAGCAACAGGCGTACGCGTTCTCGTACTCGGTGACCATCGTCAACAGCGGCGATGTGCCCGCCCAGCTGATCGGCCGCCACTGGCTGATCACCGACGCCAGCGGCGCCCGGCAGGAGGTGCGCGGCCTGGGCGTCATCGGCCAGCAGCCGCTCCTGCAGCCCGGTGAGCAGTTCGAATACCAGAGCTGGGCCCGCATTGCCGCGCCTCGCGGCCAGATGCAGGGCAGCTACTTCTGCATGAGCGCCGACGCACAGGCCTTCGAGGCCGCGATCCCGCCGTTCGAGCTGTCGCAGCACTCGGCGCTGCATTGAACCGGCCGCGCTTGGACACGCCCCGCTTGCGGCGCAAGCCCACCGGCCGACGCGGCTGGGACCTCACCGCGCTGCTCAACGCGGCCGACCCGCGCGCCGGCATGCCCGAGCGCCACCTGTGCTGGTGCGCCTGGTCGAATGGCTGCGCCACCCGGGGCGCCTCCGCGAGGAACTGGGCGGCGATGCCGCCGAGCCCACCGTCGAGACCACACTGCTGCCACTGCGGCGCCTGCGGCACCTGCTCAACGTGCTCGACCGCAACCCCGGGCCGCGCGCGACGTGGTCGGGATGCTGCGCGCCTTCCGCAGCGAGATCGACCTGGCCACCCTGCTGGCCGACTTCGGGTTCGCGCAGCGGGTCGCCGTGTTCAGCGAGTTCGGCGATCGGATGCGCTCGCGCTTCCTGCCCGCCACGCCGGCCACCACGGACCTCGCGCAGCTGTTCGGCCTGCTGTTCAGCGATCCGCGCGACACCGAATGGCTGGCCGCGATCGACGACGCCACGCTGACGCGGCTGACCACGCTTTTCGCCGAGGCCCGGCCGGCGGCCGAGCCGCCGCTCGGCTGGCGGGCGCCGTTCTTCGACGCGCTGCTGATCCTGGCCTCGCAGGTCGGTGCTGCCGGTGCCACCGGCGCGGTACGCCAGCGCATGAGCCCCGAGCTGCTGGTCGACAAGCCCTTCCGCCAGCTGCTGCGGGCCGCCGAGCGTCTGTGCGAGGCGGCCGAGGGCGGCGACGAGGCCGCGCTGCTGCGCGAGGCACAGTACCTGCGCGCGCTCCTCGACGCGTGCCGGCGGGCTGCCGACAGCGTGAGCCAGCACCTCGAGGAACACGGCGTGTCGGTCGACCTGGTGTTCCAAGTCGACCAGCTGCGCGCCCGCACCGTGCGCGTCGACGCGCTGCTGGCCTGCGCGCTGGCGCCGGCCGGCTCGCGCGAGCGCGAGATGGTGCACCTGGTGGCCGGGCTGGCGCGCGTCGCATCCGAGCGGCGCAGCATCCGCGCGCTGTTCGCGCGGCAGTACTCGATGCTGGCGCGCAAGGTCGCCGAGCGCAGCGCCGAGACCGGCGAGCACTACATCACCCGCACCCGCGGCGAGTGGTGGGCGATGCTGCGCAAGGCGCTCGGCGGCGGGGCGGTGCTGGCCGGCACCACCTTCATGAAGTTCCTGGTGCTCGCGCTCGGGCTGTCGGCCTTCTGGGCCGGCTTCGGCGCCGGGCTCAACTATGCGGCGAGCTTCGTCCTCATCTACCTGCTGCACTGGACGGTCGCCACCAAGCAGCCGGCCATGACCGCGCCGGCCATGGCCGCCAAGCTCGACGACGTGGGCAACGACGCGGCCGTGGAAGACTTCGTCGACGAGGTCGCGCACCTGATCCGTTCGCAGGCCGCCGGCATCGTCGGCAACCTGGCCATGGTGGCGCCGGTGGTGCTGGGCGTGCAGTGGCTCGCCACCCAGGCCTTCGGTGCGCCGCTGGTCGGCGTGCAGGACGCCGGGCACGTGCTGCACAGCCTCACCGCGCTAGGCCCGACACCGTTCTACGCGGCCTTCACTGGCGTGCTGTTGTTCGCCTCCAGCCTGTTCGGCGGCTGGACCGAGAACTGGTTCGTGCTGCACCAGCTCGACAGCGCGATCCGCTGGAACCCGCGCATCCTCGCGCGGCTGGGTGCGCCGCGCGCAGAGCGCTGGTCGCGCTGGTGGCGCGCCAACATCTCGGGCCTGGTCGCCAACATCTCGCTCGGCCTGATGCTCGGCATCGTGCCGGTGCTGGCGGCCTTCTTCGCGCTGCCGCTGGATGTACGCCACGTGACGCTGTCGACCGGGCAGATCGCCGCGGCGCTCGGGGCCCTCGGCATGCAGGCGCTGCGCGAACCGGCGTTCTGGTGGTGCGTGGCCGCGATCCCGCTCACCGGCGCACTCAACCTCGGCGTGAGTTTCTTCCTCGCCTTCAAGGTGGCGATGCGCTCGCGTGGCATCCGCGTCGCCGATCGCTCGCGCATCTACGCGGCGCTGCGGCGCCGCCTGCGCACCCGTTTCATCAGCTTCCTGCTGCCGCCGCGCGCCGCAGCCCCGGCCGGCCGAGGCCCGCGGCCGACGTGAGTACGCGAGCGCTCGGCCGGC
>NZ_AZSN01000137.1:0-9676 GCF_000576225.1 Methylibium sp. T29-B
CCGCCGAGGTGGCCGCCAGCGCGGCCGCCGCCGAGCAGGCGGCCAGCGCCGCCAGTGCGGCAGCCCTGGCCGAGGCGCCCGGGTCAGAGTCGAGGAACTCGAGGCGGCGATGAACAAGCTGCGCCTCGAGACCGCAACCACCCAGCAGGCCATTGCCGGCCTGCAGGCGCGGTTGCAGCGCGCTGAAAGCGATCGCTACAGCAACCCATTGGTCTACGGTCTGGCGGCGGCCCTCGCGGTTCTGCTCGGCGTGGTGATCTGGCTCTGGCGGCAACGCAACCAGGAGCGCCAGTCGCACGCCTGGCTGGTGCAGGCGGCCACGCCGGCGGAAGCGCCGCGGAGCGGTGGCGTGGGAGCGCCGGCCGCAACGGCAGAGGCGGCCGCCTTCGCGCCGGTGCCGACGCTCAAGGCCTGGGTCAGCAAGCCAACGAGATTGACGGTTTCGACGACACGCTGGCCGCGACGCGGGCCGGCAGCATGTCGGTGACCGGCGCGCTGTCGGAGCCTGCTCCGCTGAATGCGGTGCGGCCGCTCAGCGCTGCGCAGAAGCGCGAGGTTTCGGTCGAGGAGCTGATCGACCTCGAGCAACAGGCCGAGTTCTTCATCGTCCTGGGTCAGGACGCTGCGGCGATCGATCTGCTGATGGGGCATCTGCGAAGCACGTCAGGTACCAGTCCGCTGCCCTATCTGAAGCTGCTGGAAATCTACAAGCGCCGCGGTGACCGTAGCGACTACGAACGGCTGCGCGAGCGCTTCAACAGCCGCTTCAATGCCTACGCCCCGGCCTGGGAGACCGACCTTCTGGGCGGACGCACGCTGGAAGACTACCCGGCCGTCATCGAGCAGCTCCAGGCGCTGTGGTCGACGCCGTCGCGAGCGATGGACGTGTTGCAGGTCAGCCTGCTGCGCCCCGACGATGGCAATGCCGATCCCGAGGGCAGCGACAGCTTCGACCTGCCGGCCTATCGCGAGCTGATGCTGCTGTATTCGGTCGCGCGCGATCGATCGGAGCTCGAGGCCGGCGGGGCCGTCGACCTGCTCCTGCCGATCGGCGCAGGCGAACCCACGGACGATGCGCCGGCCAGCGCGGTCTTCGAGCGTCTGCTGGCGACGACCTCGCTCGAGGCCCAGCCGGAGGTGCAGAAGCCGCTGGCGGTCGATCTGTCGCTCGAGGACCTCGAGCCCAAGCCGGCCGAAGGCGGCACAGGCCAGGACGGCGGTTCGCGCGGCTGAGTTGCGCGCCTGCGGGCGCCCTCAGCCGGGAGATCGCGCGGACAGCGCCGTGCGCAGCCGCTGCAACGCGGCATCCAGCGTGCCTTCGCGCTTGGCAAAGCAGAAGCGCACGACCCGCTGTTCGAATCCGGCGTCGTAGAACGCCGACAGCGGAATCGCCGCGACGCCGGCCTCGGTGGTCAACCAGCGGCAGAACTCGGCTTCACTGCGCGCCCGATGCGCGGCCAGGCCGCCATAACCCACGCACTGGAAGTAGCTGCCTTCGCTGGGCAGCAGGTCGAGGCCGGTGTCCGCGAGCCCGGCGCGGAAGCGGTCGCGCTTGCGGGCATAAAAATCCGGCAGGTCCAGGTAGGGGCGAGGGTCGCCCAGGTAGGCGGCCAGCGCGTGCTGCACCGGCGTGTTGACGGTGAACACATTGAATTGATGCACCTTGCGGAACTCCGCCATCAGTTCGGCCGGGGCCGCGGCGTAGCCCACCTTCCAGCCGGTCACATGAAAGGTCTTTCCGAAGCTCGACACGATGACGGAGCGCGCGGCGAGCTCCGCATGGCGAGCCACGCTCTGGTGGGCCTGGCCGTCGAACACCATGTGCTCGTAGACCTCGTCGGCGATGACGATCACGTCGGTGGGCCGCAGCAGATCGGCCAGGCGCTGCATCTCGCCGGCGGTCCACACCGTGGCGCTCGGGTTGTGCGGCGTGTTGACGAGGATTGCGCGGGTGCGCGGCCCGAGCGCCGCGGCGATACGGTCGAAGTCCGGCCGGAAGCGGCCCGGCGTCAGCGGCACCCGCCGTACTCGGCCGCCGGCCAGTTCGATGTTCGGCGCATAGCTGTCGTAGCAGGGCTCGAGGACGATCACCTCGTCGCCCGGATGCACCAGCGCGAGGATCGCGGTCAGGATGGCCTGGGTCGCGCCAGCGGTGATGGTGATCTCGCTGCCGGGGTCGTAGCGGTGACCATAGAGCGCGGCGATCTTCGCGGCGACTGCTTCGCGCAACACCGGCACGCCGGCCATCGGCGGGTACTGGTTGTGGCCTGCCTGCATGGCCTGCGTCACGGCATCGACCAGGCGCGGGTCGCACTCGAAGTCCGGGAAGCCCTGGCCGAGGTTGACCGCGCCGTGCTCCTGGGCCAGCGCGGACATCACGGTGAAGATCGTCGTGCCCACCCGCGGCAGGCGGCTGGGCGGCACGGGCGTGCGGGCCAGGAGGTGGGCGCTGCTCATCGGTGCTGGCTTCACAGTTCGTAGCTTTCGGCGTCGCCCTGCAACGCGCGGGTGATCAGATCGCGGGTCAGCCGGTCAGACAGCAGCTCGGCAAAACCGTAGACGAAGTTGCGCAGGTAGGCTCCGCGCTTGAAAGCGAGTCGGGCGACGTTGTTGCCGAACAGCTGGCCGGCTGGACGCGTGACGAGATCGCCGCCCGGTGCACAGGCGGGATCGTCGCGCACCGCCATCTCGGCCACGATGCCCACACCCAGGCCGAGCCGGACGTAGGTCTTGATGACGTCGGAGTCGATCGCCTCCAGCACGACGTTCGGCTTGAGTCCGCGCGTGGCGAAGGCCTGGTCGACGCGGGTGCGGCCCGTGAAGGACGGGTGGTAGGAAATCAGCGGCTCCTGGGCCAGTTGCTCCAGGGTCAGCCGTTCGTGCGCCGCGAGTGGATGGTTCAGCGGCAGCACCACCACGTGCTGCCAGTCGTAGCAGGGCAGGGTGACCAGGGACTCGAAGTCGCTCAGCGACTCGGTCGCCAGCCCGACCTCGGCGGTCTCGTCGATCAGCATCTGCGCCACCTGCTCGGGTGTGCCCTGGTGCAGGCTGATTGCCACCTTGGGATGGCGCTTGCGCAGCGCAGCCACCGGGCCAGGCAGCACGTAGCGTGCCTGGGTGTGGGTGGTGGCGATCGACAAGGTGCCGGCATCCTGCTGGCTGTACTCCTCGCCGATGCGCTTGAGGTTGCCGACCTCGCGCATGATGATCTCGATGGCCGCGAGCACCTGCTGGCCTGGCTCGGTGATGCGCTTGAGCCGCTTGCCGTGGCGCGCGAAGATGTCGATGCCGAGCTCGCCCTCGAGCTCGAGGATGGCCTTGGAAATTCCGGGCTGGGACGTGTGAAGGGCCTTCGCGGTCTCGGTCAGGTTGAGATTGCGGCGCACGGCTTCCTGGACGAAACGAAACTGATGCAGGTTCATCGGGCGGTGCGCGCAGCTGCGCGAGGCGGGTGAAACGAAATTATCTCAGTGCCACCGGCGTGACGCTCTCAGCGGGCCTGCGGTTGCAGCAGCGCCCAGGCGGCATCGGCCATCGCGGCGACCACCGAGTCGATCTCTCCGATCGCGGGCGCGAGCTGCCAGCGCACCGCCGGCAGTTCGCCGCGCACGCTGTGCAGCAGTGCCGGCAAGTCCTTGCGCACATGCCCTCCTGCGCCCAGGAACAGCGGCAGTACGCTCACGGCCGAGCAGCCCTGCGCCGCCAAGGCATGGGCCGCGCCGCGCAGGTCCGGGCTCATGAACTCCAGGTAGGCCAGCGCGACCGGTGTATCCGGTGCGCGCTCCCGCAGCTGACGCGCCACCGCCTCGAAGGGCCGCGCCCACAAGGGGTCGCGGGCGCCGTGGGCGAACAGGAGGATGCCGTGCTGCTGCATGCGGTTCCCTCTCACCGGTAGCGCACGAGCCAGCTGAAGGCCGCCATCGACAGCAGCAGGTAGAAAGCGCCGGGTGCTGCGGCTGCGATCCAGGGCGTCCAATCGCGCAGCAACCCGAGGTGGGTCGACACGTTGTTCAGCAGCACGAAGCTGATGCCCAGCAGGATGCCGCCGAACACCTTGACGCTGACGCCTCCGGCGCGCGCGTGCAGGTAGGCGAACGGCAGGGCCAGGCCCACCATCACCAGGCAGGCCAGCGGGTACAGCGCCTTCTTCCAGAACTGGATCTCCTGGCGCTGCGCGGCCTGCTCGTTCTGGGACAGATGGCTCATGTAGCGGTAGAGATCGACGGTCGACATGCTCTTGAGCGGCGAGACGGCCGCACCGACCACCGAAGGCGTCAAGCGGGTCGGCCAACGCAGCTCGTCGCGCCGCTCGTCGACCGGCAGGCCGTCGCCGCTCGCCGCATGCCAGCGCGTGAGACGCACCTTTTTAAGGCGCCAGGCACCGTCTTCGACCACGGCATGCTCCGCGGCCACACGCGCCAGCAGCTGGCCATCCTCGCTGAACTCGTAGATGCGCACGTCGTCGAGCAGACCGTCGGGCCCGACGTTGCCGATGTTGATCGAATCGATGCGCTCTCCGGCGGGCAGCTCCCCCGGCGCGGCGGCGCGGCGGTCCTTCAGCCAGGCGCTGTTGTTGCCGCCGCCGGAGGCCGAGCCGCGCAGCGTGGAACGGAGCGTTTGCGCCTTGGCATCGAAATAGGGGCCGACGTAGTCGCCGACCACGAAGGTCAGCACCGCGAACGCCAGTCCGATCTTGGCGAGCAGCGACAGGGCCCGGCCCGGACCCAGCCCGCCGGTGCGCAGAATGGTGAACTCTGAAGACTGCGCCAGCCTGGCCATCGCGTAGATGGTGCCGATCAATACCGCGATCGGCAGCAGTTCGTACAGGCGCCCCGGCAGCTCCAACAGGCAGTACAGGGCCGCATGGTGCACGCGGTAGGCGCCACGGCCGATGTCGTCGAGCTCCTCCACGAAGTCGATGAAGAAGAACAGCGACAGGAAGGACACGGCGACGAAGGTCACCGCGCCCAGGACGTCGGCATACAGGAGACGGCGGACCGTGCGCATGGCGAGGCCTTAGGTGCTTGCGCGCCGGCGGCGCAGTCCGAACGAGGCGCCGCGTTCGCGCCACCAGAGCAAGGAAACAGCCAGCACGAAGCTGCCGCCGTGGATGAGCAGCAGCACGATGCCGATCTCGAGCTTGCCGCTGGCGACCCAGGCCTGACTGAGGTTCAGCAGGTTGAAATAGACGACGAAGGCGAGCAGCGCGAACAGCAGGTTCCAGCTGCCGGCACGCCGCGGGTTGCCGCCCGCCAGGCCGATGCCCAACAACACGAGATTGATGCCACCGACGGCCAGGCCGATGCGCCAGGCGAGCTCGCCGAAGTGCCGGTTGCTCGGCTGCGTGAGCAGATCCCAGGTGCTGCGCGCCTTCGGTGGCAGGTTGTCGGCGCCGCTGCTGACGGCTTCGCCGGCCAGCACGCGGTAGCTGTCGAACTGGGCGAGCTTGCGCTCGCCGGTGGCGAGGTTGATATCGTTGCGCTGGCCGCTTTCGAGCACGACGAAACGCTGGTCGCCGTCCATCTCGATGCGCCCGGTGCGGGCCGAGGTCACGCTCTCGCTGTCGGGCTTGCGCTCCAGGACGAACACGTTGCGCGCGATGTTGCCTTCGCCGGTGTCACGCTCGATGAAGAAGGTGCGCTTGCCGTCGGCCGAGCTCTGGAACTGCCCGGGCGCCACGCGCGCCACGTCTGAGCGCCGCTGGTAACGGTCTTTCAGCTCGGCGATCTGGCGGTTGCCCCAGGGCCAGACGAACAGCGCCAGCAGCGCCACCAGCAGCAGCAGCGGTGCGGTCAGCCGCAGCACCGGCGGCACGAAACGCAGCAGGCCCACACCGCTGGCGAACCAGATCACCATCTCGCTGTCGCGGTACATGCGCGTGAGCGTCGTCACCACCGCGATGAACAGCGACAGGCTGAGGATGGTGGGCAGGTTCTCGAGGGCCACGTAGCCGAGCAGCAGCGCGACATCCTGCGCGGCCACCGAACCACCCGCCGCCTGGCCGAGCGTGCGGATGAGGAACATCGTGATCACGATGGTCATGATCACGACCAGGGTCGCGCCAAAGCTCCTGGCGAGGTCTCGGCGCAGAGTGGAATCGAATAACATCAATTGGATTTCAAACGGATCGCATTATGGACTTTCGCATTCTCGCCACGTCGACCTCCAGCCTTTCGAAGGTCAGCGCCGATGCGCTCTTGATCGTGGTGGCCGGCGATCCGAAGCAGCAAGGCCTGGACGATCCCCTGGATCGCGTGCTGTCCGATGCGATCGCGGCCGGCGACCTGGCCTTCAAGGCCGGTCGCACGCTCTATCTGCACCGTCCGCTGGGCGTGAAGGCGGCGCGCGTGGTGTTCGCCGTGGCCGGCGATGCCGGGCCCAAGGCCTTCAAGGCCGCCGTGGCCGCGGGCTTGGGCCTGATCAAGCCGCTGGGTGTGAAGCACCTGGCGGTGGCCGCAAGCGGCGCCATCGAGGCCTCCCATGCCGAGGCCGCCGCGGCGGCAGCGTCCGACGCCACCTACAGCTACCGCCACACCAAGCCGAGCGCGAGCCCCGCGCCGGCGCTGCAGAAGATCACCCTGCTGGTCGACAAGGCGGAAGCCAAGGCGGCGCAGACCGGACTGTCGCGCGGCGCGGCGATCGCCCTTGGCGTGGCGCTGGCGCGCGAGTGCGCCAACCGGCCCGGCAACCACTGCACGCCGAGCTTCCTGGCGGCCGAGGCGCGCAAGCTCGCCAAGCTGCCGCGGATCAAGGTCGACGTGCTCGACCGCAAGGCCTGCGAGAAGCTCGGCATGGGCTCCTTCCTCGCCGTGGCGCAGGGCTCCGACGAGCCCCCGAAGTTCATCGTGCTGCGCTATGACGGCGCGTCGCGGAGCGATGCACCGGTGGTGCTGGTGGGCAAAGGCATCACCTTCGACACCGGCGGCATTTCCATCAACCGGCGGCCGAAATGGACGAGATGAAGTACGACATGGGTGGCGCCGCCAGCGTGCTCGGCAGCTTCCGCGCTGTCGCGGAACTTCAGCCGCAGGTCAATGTGGTGGGCCTCATCCCGAGCTGCGAGAACATGCCCAGCGGGCGCGCCATCAAGCCGGGCGACGTGGTGACCTCGATGTCGGGCCAGACGATCGAGGTGCTCAACACCGACGCCGAGGGGCGCCTGATCCTGTGTGACGCGCTGACCTACGCCGAGCGCTTCAAGCCGGCCGTGGTGATCGACATCGCCACGCTGACCGGCGCCTGCGTCATTGCGCTCGGTCATCACCGCAGCGGCCTGTTCAGCGCCGACGATGCGCTCGCCGATGCGCTGCTCGACGCCGGCAGCGCCGGCCTCGACCCGGCTTGGCGCATGCCGCTCGACGACGAGTACGAGGAAGCGCTGCGCAGCAACTTCGCCGACATGGGCAATGTCGGTGGCCGCGCCGGCGGGGCCATCACCGCGGCGATGTTCCTCAAGAAGTTCACAGCCAAGTACCGCTGGGCGCACCTCGACATCGCCGGCACGGCCTGGAAATCCGGCGCCGCCAAGGGAGCGACCGGCCGGCCGGTGCCGCTGCTCACGCACTTCGTGCTGTCGCGCACCCGTTGACGCCTGCGCGCGGGGAACCCGCTTGACGGAGATCAACTTCCACCACGGTGCAGCCGATCCGCTGGCGCACGCCTGCCGCCTGCTGACGAAGGCCTACCAGCGGGGCGCCCGGGTAGCCGTCACGGCGTCGTCGAGCGAGCGGCTCGCCCAGCTCGACGTGATGCTGTGGACTTACGATCCGCTGGCCTTCGTGCCCCATGCCCGGCTGCGCGAAGGAGCGGCTCCGGCCGAGCGCCTGGCGCCGACCCCGATCTGGCTGCTGGACCGGGCCGCCGACGCACCTCACCACGAGGTGCTGGTGAACCTGGGACCCGAGGTGCCAGCCGGTTTCGAGAGCTTCGAACGCTTGTTCGAGATCGTCGGCAAAGACGACGAGGAGCGGCGCGCAGGCCGCCAGCGCTGGCGCTACTTCGAGAGCCGCGGCTACGAGATCCGCCCGCACGAGGTGCGCGGCTGATCTCGGCGCCTGCAAAGCGGGTGGTCTGCGGCTTGCTACTGTTCCAGCTTCAGGTGCAGACCGCCAGCATCGGCGCCGACGGTGTTTTCCCGGGGCGTCTCCCGAGCGGTGTGCTGCCTGTTTTGGAGTATTGTCTCGGCCGTTGAGAACGACCCGTTTTCTTCAATCTTTCTTCCAACCCGGAGGTTCTTCATGCAACTCAAACTCAAAGCCATCGCCCTTGCAACGGCCCTGCTCGCGACCGGCGCCGTCTCGGCCCAGGAAGTGATCAAGATCGGCCACGTCGCCCCCATCTCCGGTGCCCAGGCCCACTACGGCAAGGACAACGAGAACGGCGCCCGGATGGCGATCGAGGAACTCAACACCCAGAACATCACGATCGGCGGCAAGAAGGTCAAGTTCGAACTGGTTGCGGAAGACGACGCTGCCGACCCGAAGCAGGGCACGGCCGCCGCCACCAAGCTGTGCGATGCCAAGGTCAACGGTGTGGTCGGTCACCTGAACTCCGGCACCACCATTCCCGCCTCGAAGATCTACAACGACTGCGGCATTCCGGAGATCACCCCGTCGGCCACGAACCCCAAGTACACGCAGCAGGGCTTCAAGACCGCTTTCCGCATCTTGGCCAACGACAACGCGCTCGGCGCCGGCCTGGCATTGCACGCCGCCAACAACCTGAAGCTCAAGAAGGTCGCGATCATCGATGACCGCACTGCCTACGGGCAGGGTGTGGCCGAGGTGTTCAAGAAGACTGCCCAGGCCAAGGGCATCCAGATCGTCGATGAGCAGTACACCACCGACAAGGCCACCGATTTCATGGCGATCCTGACCTCGATCAAGTCGAAGGGTCCGGATGGCGTGTTCTACGGCGGCATGGACCCGCAAGCCGGCCCGATGCTGCGCCAGATGGAGCAACTCGGCCTGTCGAACGTCAAGTTCTTCGGCGGCGACGGCGTGTGCACCGCCAAGCTCGCCGACCTGTCGGCCGGGGCCAAGACGCTGGGCAACGTGGTCTGCGCCGAAGGCGGCTCCTCGCTCGAGAAGATGCCCGGCGGTACCGCCTGGAAGGCCAAGTACGACGCGAAGTATCCCGGCCAGTTCCAGGTCTACTCGCCCTACGTCTACGACGCGGTGTTCGTGCTGGTCGACGCCATGAAGCGCGCCAACTCGGCCGACCCCAAGGTCTACGGCCCGAAGCTGTTCGAAACCAACTACACCGGCGTGACCGCGAAGGTGGCCTTCGAGAGCGATGGTGAACTGAAGAACCCGGCGATGACCCTGTACGTCTACAAGGACGGCAAGAAGGTCCCGCTGAACTGATGACGCCAGCGCGTCCGTGATGAAGAAGGCGCCTCGCGAGAGGCGCCTTTTTTGTTCCGGCGCATGGCTACAATCCGTCGCTCCGGAGAGATGGATGAGCGGTTTAAGTCGCACGCCTGGAAAGCGTGTGAGGGTTAACAGCCCTCCGCGGGTTCGAATCCCGCTCTCTCCGCCAGATAGCTAGGAAACACGGGCCTTCTCGGCCCGTTTTGCTTTCTACCCACGTTTTAGCCCATGGAAGGCTACGCGGTGGGCGGCTGGGGTAGAGGGGGACCGCTTCCTGTGTTGCGGTATCAGGCCTTTGTGCGCGC
>NZ_AZSN01000138.1:0-9615 GCF_000576225.1 Methylibium sp. T29-B
GGCGGCCACGCCGGGCACTGCGGCCTCGGGGGGTGGCGTGGCGCCGGGTGCCGCGGCGCCGGCGTTGACGACGGGAGCCGTGATCGGTTCGGGCGACGGGGCGGTGGCGCAGGCTGCCAGCACGAGCGTCAGGGCCAGCACGGACAGCGTGGCGCGACGCTTCGGCGTGAGCAGCAGGGCGGTCATCGGAATTCGTTCTTCCACTGTCGCAACGCCGCGAGCACGCTCACCGCATCGTCGCCGGCGGCGCCATGCGCGCGGGCACTGGTTCGGACCTGCGCGCTCGTGACGCGCAGAAAGGGGTTGACCTGTCGTTCACGCGCCACCGTGCTGGGCAGCGTGGGCAGGTCGCGTTGTCGCAGCGACTCGCACTGCGCAACGTAGTCGATCAGATCGGCGTTGCCGGGTTCCACGGCGCACGCGAATTTCAGGTTGCCGAGTGTGTACTCGTGGGCGCAGCACACCCGCGTGTCGCCGGGCAGCGCGGCCAGGCGCGACAGCGACGCATGCATCTGCGCCGGCGTGCCCTCGAACAACCGGCCGCAGCCACCACTGAACAGCGTGTCGCCGCAGAACAGGATGGGTGCTTCGCCGGCCGGCTGGCCGAAGTAGGCGATGTGGCCAGCGGTGTGGCCGGGCACGTCGATCACCTCGAAGCGCGTGCCGAACAGCTCGATCGCATCGCCGTCGCGCAGCGGCAGGCAGGGCTGCGGGATGGTCTCGCGCGCCGGACCGTAGACCGGTCCGCGGCCGTCGGGCAAACGTGCACGCAGCGCGTCGACGCCGCCGACGTGGTCGCCGTGATGGTGGGTCACTACAATCGCCGCGAGCTTCAGTGACCGCTCGTCGAGCGCGCGAGTCACCGGCGCGGCTTCCCCCGGATCGACGACGATGGCCGACACGCCATCGTGGAGCATCCAGATGTAGTTGTCCGTGAAGGCGGGAACAGCGATCAGGTTCATGGTGCAGGAAGCGTCGAGTATAGATTTGCCCTTGTGGCTGCAGACCCCGCCCGGCCGGTACGTGTTGGCGTGGGAACAGGCGCGCATCGAAACGCATGTGGCCGATGTGTTCGGATTTCACGCATTGCAGCTCGGCCTGCCGGAGATCGATGCGCTGCAGGCCAACCGCATGCCGCACCGTTGGCTTGCATTGTCGGCCCGCGAGGGCGCCGCGGCGACCGTTCCAGAAGACGGCGGCGCCGCGCCGCGCACCGTGGCGCTGTCGTGCGATTTCGATGCCTTGCCGTTCGCGAGCCAGAGCCTCGACCTCGTGGTGCTGCCGCACACGCTGGAACTGGCGCGCGACCCCCACCACACGCTGCGCGAGGTCGAGCGTGTGCTCGTGCCCGAAGGCCAGGTCGTGATCACCGGGCTGAACCCGACCAGCCTGTGGGGTTTGCGCCAGGCGGGCGGACGTGCTGCGCAGCGCCTCGGTCGCCGCAGCGACGACGAGCGCCTGTTCCTGCCGCGCGCCGGCGACTTCATCGCCTACCGGCGCCTGCGCGACTGGCTGCGCCTGCTCAGCTTCGAGGTCGAGAGCGGCGGCTTCGGCTGCTACCGGCCGGCCTTGCGCTCGCAGGCCTGGCTGGACCGCTACGCGTGGATGGAGCGCGCGGGCGAACGCTGGTGGCCGGTGTTCGGCGCGGTCTATCTGCTCAAGGCCGTGAAGCGCGTGCGCGGCATGCGCCTCATCGGCCCGGCCTGGAAGAAGACGCCGAAGCCGCGCGCCGCGCCGGCCGTCGTCAGCCACAAGCACCACCGGGCAGGATCGTCGCCCGACGACAGAGAGAAAAGATTCGAGACATGAAGTGGATCGCCTACACCGATGGCGCCTGTGCGCCGTCGAATCCCGGGCCGGCGGCCTGGGGCGCCGTGCTCATCGCGCCGGACGGCCGCACCGAGACCGATCATTTCGGCTTCATCGGCCACGGCACCAACCAGATCGCCGAACTGACTGCGGCGATCGAAGGCCTGACGCGCGTGCCGGCCGGCGCGCTGGTGGAACTGGTGTCGGACAGCCAGTACGTGCTCAAGGGCCTGAGCGAGTGGCGCACCGGCTGGGAGCGCAAGGGCTACCGCAACTCCAAGGGTGAGCCGGTCGCCAACCTGCATCTGTGGAAGCAGTTGTTCGCGCTGGCCGATGCGCGCAAGGTGTCGACGCGTTGGGTGCGCGGACACAACGGCGACCCGCTCAACGAGCGCGCCGATGCGCTCGCGAACAAGGCGCTGGCGCTGAAATCCGGCAGCGCCGGCTGAGTCCGGTCGCTGCGTCCCTGCTCAGAGCAACTCCCAGGCGAGACCCAGCAGCCCGGCGGCCAGCACGACCGGGATCACGCCGATCCGCAAGCCGAACAGCGCGACGGCCGCTGCCGCGCCGATCAGTGCCGCGGTCCACTCGAAGTGCCCCTCCAGCCCGGCCGGCCACAGCACGTGGTAGGCGAAGAACACCGCCAGGTTGACGATCACGCCGACCACTGCGGCGGTGATGCCGGTCAGCGGCGCGGTGAACTGCAGCTTGCCATGCGTGGTCTCGATGAAGGGCCCGCCCAGCAGGATGAACAGGAAGGACGGCAGGAAGGTGAAGTAGGTGACGACCACGGCGGCGGCGGCGCCGGCCGCGAACAGGGCGTCAGACCCGAACACCGCATGGGTCCAGGCGCCGACGAAACCGACGAAGGCCACCACCATGATCAGCGGGCCGGGCGTGGTCTCGCCGAGTGCCAGGCCATCGATCATCTGCGGCCCGGTCAGCCACTGGTAGTGTTCGACCGCGCCCTGGTAGACATAGGGCAGCACTGCGTAGGCGCCGCCGAAGGTCAGCAGCGCGGCCTTGGTGAAGAACCACCCCATCTGCGTCAGCACCGCCGACCAGCCGAAGGCCAGGCTCAGCGCGCCGAGGACCACGGCCCACAAGGCCACGAAGACCACCAGCACGCGCGTTGCATGCGGCCAGGAGAAGCGGGCGTGGGCCGGCGTCGGCGTGTCGTCGTCGATCAGCGCCGGTCCCGGCCGTGCTGCGCCCTGGCCATGGCCGCCGCCGATCGCGAAACGATCGGGCAGGTAGCGGCCCCCGAGGTGGCCGAGCAGGCCGGCTGCCAGAACGATCAGCGGGAACGGCGCGTGCAGAGCGAAGATCGCCACGAAGGCCGCGACCGCAATGGCCCACAGCCAGGCATTCTTCAGTGCGCGGGAACCGATGCGCCAGGCAGCGAACACCACGATCGCGGTGACCGCCGGCTTGATGCCGTACAGCAGGCCCGCCACCGCCGGCAGTTCGCCGTAGGCCAGATAGACCCACGACAGTGCGATCAGGATGAACAGCGAGGGCAGCACGAACAGCCCGCCGGCCACCAGGCCGCCCCAGGTGCGGTGCATCAGCCAGCCGATGTAGGTGGCCAGCTGCTGTGCTTCCGGACCGGGCAGCACCATGCAGTAGTTCAGCGCATGGAGGAAGCGCTGCTCCGAGATCCAGCGGCGCCGCTCCACCAGCTCCTGGTGCATGATCGAAATCTGCCCGGCCGGACCGCCGAAGCTGATGAAGCCGAGCTTGAGCCAGAAGCCGAAAGCCTCTCGGAGGCCGACTTCGGCGGGCGGGGCGGTGTCGCTGGGGTTCATCGGCGGCGTGCATCCTCACGGCATCGCGCCGTCACGCCGGCGAGTATCTCAGCGTCGCTTGTCGGTTCAGGGCATCGCTTCGACGTGCGCCTTGGTGATGGCGCCGTCCGAGCGGCCCTTCAGGTAGGCGTAGAGCTGATCGATGTTGCCGACCACGTTGGGCGCCTGCCCGAAGCTCGGCATGCCCTTCTCGAGACGGCCCTGGGTCACGGTAGTCACGAACTCGGCCTTGCTCAGCGTCTTCAGGCTGTTGATCAGCGATGGTCCCACCATGCCTTCCTGGTTGGCGCCATGACAGCGGTCGCAGGCCGCGGCGCGCCAGGTGCGGAAGCCCTTCATCGTTTCGGGATCGACCTTGTAGCCGTCGACCACCTTGTACGGTGCGGCGCCGCCGGAGGGCGTGGCCGCTGCGGCGGCGGGCTTGGCGTCGGCCGCCGGCGCAGCAGCCGGCGTCTCAGCGGTGGCCGCGGGCGGCTTGGCGGCGGGCGTGGGCGTGGCCTTCAGGTCGCGCAGGCACACGATGCGGGCACCCCCTTGAAGCGACTCGCAGTAGGCGCGGTCGGCCTCCAGGTCGGCCCGTGCCGTGCCGGTGACGAGCAGCATCGCCAGTGCCGCGTGCGGGGCGATGCATTGTTTCCACGAGGGCTTCATTCCACTGATGCGCATTCATTGACTCCTGGTTGGGTTCGGCCGGACGCCCGCATCGAACCGCGATGCGAGGGTGACAAGCGCACCGTAGGGCGTCCGTGCAGGCACCGTAGTCGGCGGGCGCCGCCGATATGTGTAGGCGGCTTCCCACATCAGGCAGATGTCAGCTCGTCGCGCTCCGCGCGACGGCGAATCGACAGCGCCGTGACGGTGCGCTGTCAGGCGGCGTGGCGCATCAGTCGCCGGGTGCACAGCCTCGCACGGCGCCGGCTCGGGGCGGTCGAGCGCCTGGCGCAGCTGCCTCAACGCGGTGCGCACGCCTTCCTCGATCACCGGGTGATAGAACGGCTGGGCCAGGGCCTCGTCGACTGTTTCCCCGCGGCCGATGCTCCAGGCCAGCAGGTGGCCCAGGTGTTCGGCCGCAGGGCCCAGCATCTCGGCACCGAGCAGGCGGCGCGTGCCGCGTTCACCGTACACGTGCAGGGCGCCGACATTGCGCCCGATCACGCGGCTGCGGCCCTGGTTCTCGAAGCTCACGATACCGGTCGCGAAGCGCGTGCCGGCCGCGGTCAGCTCGCGGTGGCTGCGACCGGCCATCGCGATCTGCGGTTCGCAGAACACCACCGCCAGCGGCGTGCGGCGACGCCCGGCCTGCACGTCGGGATAGCGCCCGGCGTTGTGGCCGGCGATCAGGCCTTCATCAGACGCCTCGTGCAGCAGCGGGCGATCGTCGCCCGCATCGCCGGCGATGAAGATGTGCGAGTGGCCGATGCGCATCGTGGTGGGGTCGTGCAGCGGCACGCCGTCGGCGTCGCAATCGAGGCCGGTGTGCTCGAACCCGAGCGCGTCGGTGTTCGGTCGCCGGCCGATGGCGGCGAGCAGCACGTCAAAGTGTTCGCTGTGCGTGCCGGAGGCGCTGCGCCAGTGGACGGCGACCTCGTCGCCGAGCCGCTCGACGCGCTGCACCGTGGCGTCGCGCTGCAGCGGCAGCGTCGCATCGAAGTGGCTGGCGGCCAGCGCGGCCAGCGCTGGATCGCTGAGCGGGCCGACCGTCGGTCCGCGGCCCAGCAGACGCACGCGCACGCCCAGCAGATGCAGCGCCTGCGCCAGTTCGAGACCGATCGCTCCGGTGCCGACCACGGCCACCGAACGCGGCAGGTCCTGCCAGTCGAACACGTCGTCGTTGACGATCAGGCGATCGCCGAGCGCGCTGCGCCACTCGGGTGGCAGGCGAGGCCGCGAGCCGGTGGCGATCACCATGCGGTCGGCGCGCACGGTGAGCGCGCCCCCGGGGCCGTCCACCTGCAAGTGGTGCGGGTCGAGGAAGCGGGCCACGCCGTCCAGCCGGTGGTCGGGGGCGATGCGCTCGATGTCGTCGAGCACGAAGCCGACGAAGCGGTCGCGCTCGGCGCGCACGCGTGCCATCACGCGCGCGCCGTCGATGCGCACGCCCTGCACGTCGATGCCGAAGCGCGTCGCGTCGTCGACGGCGTGCGCGGCCTCGGCGGCGGCGATCAGCAGCTTGCTCGGCATGCAGCCGACGCGGGCGCAGGTGGTGCCGAGCGGGCCGGGGTCGATCAGCAGCACGCGCTCGGTGTGCTCGCGCGCCGCGCGGTAGGCGCTCAGGCCGGCCGAGCCGGCGCCGAGAATGGCAACGTCGACGTCGCGCACCGGGGTCATGAGGGCTCCTTGCAGATCGATCATTGCGGGCGGGCCATCGGTGCGACGCGCCCCTCGGTCTCAGACGAGCCCGTCGAACGGCAACACGTCGACGTAGCCGCCGCGCTCGACCGAGGCCTGTTCGTGGTGCAGCACGACCAGGCCGTTGGCCACGCTCATGCTGCGCAGGATGCCCGAGCCCTGGGCGCCGGTGAGCTGCACGTCCCAGTCGCCGTCGGCGGCGCGCGAGACGATGCCGCGCTGGTACTCGGTGCGGCCGGGCTTCTTGCGGATGGCCTCGGTGGCGCGCGCGCGCAGCAACGGCAGGCTCTGGGGCGTGGCGCCGGCCATCGCCAGCAGCGCATCGCGCACGAAGGCATAGAAGGTCACCATCACCGCAACCGGGTTGCCGGGCAGGCCGAACAGCACCGCGGTGCGGCCGTTCGAGGCGACGCGGCCGAAGGCCATCGGCCGGCCGGGCCGCATCGCGATGCGCCAGAACGCCACTTCGCCGAGCCTTGCCATCACCTGCTTGGTGTGGTCGGCTTCGCCGACGCTGACGCCACCCGAGGTGATCACCGCGTCGGCGTTCTCGCACGCGCTGCGGAAGGCGGCTTCCAGCGCGGCCGGATCGTCGCGGACCACGCCCAGGTCGAGCAGATCGACACCCAGGCGCGTGAGCATGCCGTGGATCGTGTAGCGGTTGCTGTCGTAGACGCAGCCGGCCTCGAGCGGCTCGCCGATCGAGCGCAGCTCGTCGCCGGTGGAGAAGAAGGCGACGCGCAGCCGGCGCCGCACCGGCACCTCGGCCCGGCCCAGCGAGGCGAGCATGCCGATGTCGGCCGGGCGCAGCACCCGACCGGCCTGCAGCGCGGCCTCGCCGCGCGCGAGGTCCTCGCCGGCAAGGCGGCGGTTGTCGCCGGTGCGCACCACGCCGGCGGGCAGCGTGACGGCGCCGTCGGCGACGCTGGTGAACTCCTGCGGCACGACGGTGTCCAGGCCGGCCGGCATCACGGCACCGGTCATGATTCGCACGCATTCGCCCGCGGCCACGCGGCCCTCGAACTGCTGGCCGGCAAAGCCGGTGCCGGCCAGGCGCAACGTGGTGGGCTGGCCGTCGCGCAGATCGGCACCGCGCAACGCGTAGCCGTCCATCGCCGAGTTGTCGTGCGCCGGCACATCGATCGGCGAGATGATGTCGTGCGCCAGCACGCGGCCGAGCGCACTGCGCAGCGCGAGCTGCTCCACCGCGCCGACTTTCGGCACGAAGCGCGCGATGAAGTCCTGCGCCTGCGCCACGGCCAGCGTATTGGGGTCGTAGCCGGCGATGCAGGAGGCGATCTGTTCGATCGACGGCAGGGCGGAGGGGGTCGGTGAGTCCATCGTCAGGGCGCGTGCTTCACAGCGTGAGCTGCATGTGTGCGCGATCGAAGTAGTGTTCGCCGCGCGCGTCGACCAGCCGCACCGCGCGCGGCAGCAGGCCGTAGCGGCGGAAGCCCGCACGTTCGTACAGCCGCAGCACGCGGTCGCTCGAGGCGGTGACGCTGAGCACGATCATCTGGAGGTCGGCGGCCTGGTGCGCCGCGGTGACGCAGGCGCCGACCAGTGCGCTGCCGATGCCGTGGCCGTTGTGGGTGGGCAGCACCATCAGCCCGATCAGCCGGCTGATGTGGCGGGTCTTGTTGCGTGTGTCGCGCTCGAGGCCGACCGATCCGACGAGCCGCTCGCGTCCGCCGTCTTCCTTGACGAAGGCGCCCAGCAGGAAGCTGCCGCCCAGCGGCTCGTTCAGCCCGAGCCGGCCCAGATAGCTCTCGGGCGTGCGCAGGCGCTGGCTCTCGTGGTCGGAGGTGAAGGCCTCGGGGTAGAGGCGCAGCGCCTCGTCGCGCAGGTTCTTGTAGGCCAGCAGGTCGGCCGGACCCAGGCGCCGGATCACGGCCGGCTGCTGCGCGCTCGGGCGCCGGGCGAGGGTCGGCTCAGACACGCTGCGTCTCCAGCCGGCGCAGTTCGTCCAGCGTGTTGGCGTTGAAGAACGGGGCGGCGTCGAAGTCGACCATCGCGCAGCGGTGCTGCGCCGTCCAGCGGTCGATCTTGCGGCCCCCGGCGTGGACGAAGCGGACTAGGCTTTCCAGCAGGGTGGAGCGCAGCAGGCAGAACACCGGCTGGGGCCGTGGCGCGCCGGGAGCGTCGGCGCTGTCGGGGGCGCGCACCATCGCGAGCTCGGCGTCCTCGGCCTCCAGTGCGTGGGCCAGGCGAGCCACCAGATCGTCGGGGAAGTCCGGCGTGTCGCAGGGCACGGTCACGACGAACGGCGACTCGGCACGCTCCAGCCCGACCAGGAAGCCCGACAGCGGCCCGGCGAAGTCAGGGTCGGTGTCGGGCCAGACCGGCACACCGAAGCTCTCGTAGGCGGCCAGGTTGCGGTTGGCATTGATCATCGTCGTCCCGACCTGGGGTTGCAGCCGCATCAGCGCGTGCAGCGCGAGCGGGATGCCTCGGTAGGGCTGCAGGCCCTTGTCCACGCCGCCCATGCGGCTGCCGCGCCCGCCGGCGAGGACGACACCCGTGATGTGTTCGGCGCCGATCATCGCGCTCGTGCCTCAACCACCGATGTAGCTCATCTCGACCTTGGCGGCCGCCGCCTCTGCGCCGGCCGCACTGCCGCGCAGTTCGGAGTAGCGATCGTCGCGGCCCTGCCAGATCTGTCCGATCGCCGCGGCGATCTGCCGGTCGTCGTAGGCGGCCGGGTCGCGCAGCAGCGCGCGCAGGTCGTGGCCGCGCTGCGCGAACAGGCAAAGGTAGAGCTTGCCCTCGGTCGACAGGCGGGCGCGGTTGCAGTCGCCGCAGAAAGCGTGCGTGACGCTGGAGATCACGCCGATCTCGCCGCGGCCATCGGCATAGCCCCAGCGCTCGGCGGTCTCGCCCGGCGCGGTGGGCTCGAGCGCACGCAGCGGGAAGACCTCGTGGATGCGCTGCACCACCTGCGCCGAGGGCAGCACCTCGTCCATGCGCCAGCCGTTGGTGATGCCGACATCCATGTATTCGATGAAGCGCAGCACCACCCGGCCGCCGAACCGTTCGCGGAAGAAGCGCGCCATCGGCACGATCTCCTGGTCGTTGGTTCCGCGCTTGACCACCATGTTGACCTTGATCGGCGCCAGCCCCGCGGCGATCGCCGCTTCGATGCCGGCCAGCACGTCGGCCACCGGGAAATCGACGTCGTTCATGCGGCGGAACACGGCGTCGTCGAGTGCATCGAGGCTGACAGTGACGCGCCGCAGCCCGGCCATGCGCAGCGCCACCGCCTTGCGCGCGAGCAGCGAGGCGTTGGTGGTGAGCGTCAGGTCGAGCGGCTCGCCGTCGGGCGTGCGCAGCGCCGCCAGTTGCGCGACCAGGATCTCGAGGTTCTTGCGCAGCAGCGGTTCACCGCCGGTCAGGCGAATCTTGCGCACGCCGTGCAGCGTGAACAGGCGCGCCAGCCGCGTGGTTTCCTCGAAGCTCAGCAACTCGCCGTGCGGCAGGAAGCGGTGGTCCTTGTCGAACACTTCCTTGGGCATGCAGTAGCTGCAGCGGAAGTTGCAGCGGTCGGTGACCGAAATGCGCAGGTCGTGCAGCGCGCGGCCGCGGCGGTCGCTCAGCAGCCCGCTCGGCGGCGGCGCCTGCACGGGCACGACCGGCCGCGCGGCGTGTTGCC
>NZ_AZSN01000139.1:0-9507 GCF_000576225.1 Methylibium sp. T29-B
CGACTCGCCCGCGCTCGCGGGCGGCTCCGACAGGCCGCCGTTGTCGGCCGGCGGCTCCTGCAGCCCCCCCGACGTCGGCGGCTCCTGCAGGCCGCCTCCCTCGTCGCTCGGCGGGGCCTGCAGGCCTCCGGTGCCTTCCGATTCGGCGGCGCTGCCGAACCCCATGGGCTGCAGCTCGGAGAAATCGTCGACCGGCGCCACGCGGGTCACGGTCTGGTAGCTCCACAGCGACACGGCGGCGAACAGGATCAGCGGCAGCAGCGTGATGAACAGCTGCTTGAGCAGGAAGCCCGTGCTGACGGCCTGGTTGCGCTTGCCCTTCAGCGCGCCCAGCAGCCAGGGCAGCGCTCGGCCCTCGCCGCGCGCGCCGGCGCTCTGCAGCGGCTGCGGCAGCGGCACGAAGCGCTGCGCGGCCGTCAGCGGCGGCATCAGCGCCGGCTTGAGCTTGGCGAGGAGGATCACGTAGAGGATGTACAGGCCCGCGAGCATGATCCCGGGGAAGAAGGCGCCCGCATACAACTGCACCACCGACACGCCGGCGGTCGCGCCGTAGACGATCAGCAGCACCGACGGCGGGATCAGGATGCCCAGGCAGCCGCCGGCGGTGATGGCCCCGGCGGAGATCCGCACGTCGTAGCCGCCGCGCAGCATCTGCGGCAGCGCCAGCAGGCCCATCAGCGTGACCACCGCACCCACGATGCCGGTCGCGGTGGCGAACACCGCGCAGGTCACCAGCGTGGCGACCGCCAGCGAGCCCGGCACACGCGCCAGGGACAGGTGCAGGCTGCGGAACAGCTTCTCGATCAGGTTGGCGCGCTCGACCAGGTAGCCCATGAACACGAACAGCGGGATCGAGATGAGCACGTCGTTGCTCATCACCGAGAAGGCGCGCTGCACCATCAGGTCGAGCGTCTGCTTCATCGCGCCGCCGGCCGTCTGCCCGCCGGAGTGGTAGGCGAAGAAGGCGAACAGCATGCCCATGCCCATCAGCGTGAAGGCGGTCGGGAAGCCCAGCATGATGGCCACGACCACCAGCGACAGCATCAGCAGGCCATAGTGACCATTGGTCATGGTGTCGACGCTCAGCACCATCGCCACCGCGGCGGCGACGATGATCGCCATCAGCGTGAAGCCGAACCACAGTTCCTTGCGCAGCTTCATGCCTTGCCGCCTTCCTTGACGACGAACTTGTCGAGTGCCTCGATGTCGGCGTCCCTCACGTGCACCATCTCCTTGAGCTTGTCGACGTCGACTTCCTCGACGTCCTCCTCGCGCGACGGCCAGTCGCCTTCACGCAGGCAGATCACGCAGCGCACGATCTCCACCAGGCCCTGCAGCAGCAGCACGCCGCCGGCGAAGGGGATCACGAACTTGAACGGGTAGACCGGCAGCGGATCGGCGTTGAAGGTCTGCTCGCGGATGGAGAGCGAATCGTTGAAGTAGAACCAGCCGGCCCAGGTGAGCGCCACGATGCCCGGCAGGAAGAACACGATGTAGAGGATCAGGTCGATCGTAGCCTGCGTGCGGGGCCGGAAGAAGCCGTAGAGCACGTCGCCGCGCACGTGGCCCGCCTTGCTCAGCGTGTAGGCGCCGGCGCACATGAAGAGCGTGCCGTACAGCATGATCTGGGCATCGAGCACCCAGGCATGCGGCTTGTTGAGCACGTAGCGGGAGAACACCTCCCAGCTGATCAACAGGGTCAATCCGACCACTGACCAGGCGAACAGCTTGCCGATCCAGGTGGAGAAACGATCGATCGCCAGCAGCAGGTTCTGCATCAGGCTTCCTAGAAAAACGTCCGGACAAACGAGCGGGGGCGCCGCTCTGCGGCGCCCCCGGATGTCGCTCAGATCACTGGGGCGCTCAGGCCTTCTTGGCGCCGAAATAATGGTTGTAGGCCATCTTGAAGTCAACCGTGTAATCGTTCCACCATTGACCGGCGCGCGCGGCGAAGGCTTTCTGCGAATCGATCACCTTCTGGAACAGCGGGTTCTCGCCGCCCTTCTTGGCGATGATCTTGTCCCAGGCAGCGAGCTGCGCGCGCAGGATCGCGTCGGGCGTCTTGTAGAACTTCACGCCGGCCTTCTTCAGCTCGCCGTAGTCGAGCGAATTGCGGTGCGCGGCCTTCCAGCTCATGTCGGCGCTGGCGGCCTGCACGCCGTAGTCGACGATCGCCTTCAGCTCGGCCGGCAGCGCGTCGAGCTTGCCCTTGTTGAACAGGATCTCGAACTGCTCGCCGCTCTGGTGGAAGCTCTGCAGCATGCAGTTCTTCACCACGTCGGGGAAGCCGAGCAGTCGGTCGGAGCTGGCGTTGTTGAACTCGGCACCGTCGATCAGGCCGCGGTCCAGCGCCGGCACGATCTCGCCGCCCGGCAGCGGATTCACCGCGGCGCCCATGTCGGTGTACATGTCCACCGCCAGGCCGACGGTGCGGAACTTGGTGCCCTTGATGTCCTCGAGCTTGCCGATCGGCTTCTTGAACCAGCCGAAGGGCTGCGTCGGCATCGGGCCGTACAGGTAGGACACGACGTCCATGTTCAGGCTCTTGTAGATCTCGGCCAGCAGTTCCTTGCCGCCGCCGTAGTTGTGCCAGGCCAGCAGCATGTTGGGGTCCATGCCGAAGGACGGACCCGAACCCCACAGCGCCAGCGCCGAGTTCTTGCCGTAGTGGTAGGCCACGACGCCGTGACCGCCGTCGAGCGTGCCCTTGTTGACAGCTTCCAGCAGCTGGAAGGCCGGCACCACCGAACCCGCCGGCAGCACCTCGATCTTCAGCCGGCCACCGGCCATGTTGTTGACCTTGGTGGCGAAGTCCTGCGCGTACTCGTGGAAGATGTCCTTCGAGGGCCAGGTGCTCTGGAAGCGCAGCGCGGTGGTCTGCGCGACCGACACCATCGGGGCGGCCATCGCGGTGGCGCCGACGGCACCGGCGGAAGCCTTCTTGAGGAAGCGACGACGTTGCGGGGCGGTCTTCTGGGTCATGGACATCTCCTGATTGGGGCACTAACGACGGGTTCGCGACAGCCAACCCGGGTCTGTTTGAAAGCTCACCGATGGTAAGGAGCGCCCTCGCGGGCCGCCGCTGTCGTTAACCCCATACGTAGTTCCCGCAACGCGACCGGACCCGGACGCGCACTGGAAACAGCCCGCCTTCAGCCCGCGCCGCGGGCGCTCGCGAGACGCGCCGCGAGCAGCAGGAAGAGCCCGCCGCCGAGCGCCTGCAGCGCCCGCCGCAGCGCCGGCGCCACCCGGCCCCGCACCCGGTCGGTCAGCAGGGCGACGAGCAGCAGCCAGCTCACGCCGCTCAGGTTGAACAACAGGCCGAGCAGCAGGAAGGCCGGCAGCGGCAGGCCGGCATGCACGTCGACGAACTGCGGCACGAAGGCCAGGAAGAACAGCCCGACCTTGGGGTTCAGCAGGTTGGTCAGCAACCCGGCGGTGAACGATTGGCGCAGCGTCGGGAGCGGCGCCACCGTCTGGTCCGACGCCTCGGTCGCGGCATCGGCCCCGCGCCACGCCGCGCGCAGCATCTGCAAGCCCAGCCAGGCCAGATAGAGGGCGCCGGCCCACTTGAGCGCGTCGAAGGCCCAGCGCGACGCGGCCAGCACGCGGCCACGCCCAGCGCGGCCGCGACCGCGTGGCCCATGCAGCCCAGGCCGACGCCGAAGGCGCCCGCCACGCCATGGCGCCAGCCGCCGCGCGCGCTGCGGCTCATGACGTACAGCGTATCGGCACCGGGCGTGAGGTTGAGCACCAGGCTGGTCAGCATGAACAGCCCGAGGTCGTGGATGCCGAGGCTGCTCAAGGCAGCTCGACCGCCAGTGCCGTGGCCTCGCCGCCGCCGATGCACAGCGCCGCCACGCCACGCCGCAGCCCGCGCCGCCGCAGCGCGCCCAGCAGCGTCACGACGATGCGGGCCCCCGACGCGCCGATCGGGTGGCCCAGCGCGCAGGCCCCGCCGTGCACGTTGACACGCTCGTGCGGCAGCTCGAAATCGGTCATCGCCGCCATCGTCACCGCGGCGAAGGCCTCGTTGATCTCCCACAGGTCGACGTCGCGCACCGACCAGCCGGTCTTCTGCAGCACCTTGCGGATCGCGCCGGCCGGCGCGGTGGAGAACCAGGCCGGCGCCTGCGCATGCACCGCGTGCGCGCGCACCACGGCGATCGGCGCGAGGCCGCGCGCGCGGGCCGTGGAGGCACGCATCAGCACCAGCGCCGCGGCGCGTCGGAGATGCTCGACGAGGTGGCGGCGGTGATCGTGCCGTCCTTGCCGAAGGCCGGCTTCAGCGCCGTGATCTTGTCGAGCTTGGCCTTGAAGGGCTGCTCGTCGCGATCGACCGCCACGTCGCCCGCCCTGCCGGCCAGCGTGACCGGCGCGATCTCCCAGTCGAAGCTGCCGTCGTTGTGGGCCGCGATCGCGCGCTGCGTCGACGCCACCGCGAACGCGTCCATCGCCTCGCGCCGGAAGCTGTAATAGCTGACGCACTGTTCGGCGAACACGCCCATCGACTTGCCGCGCTCGTAGGCGTCCTCCAGGCCGTCGAGCGCCATGTGGTCGTACAGCACCGCCGCGCCGTACTTCAGCCCCTTGCGCACGAAGCTCAGGTGCGGTGCGTTCGTCATGCTCTCCATGCCGCCGGCCACCACCACCTCGGCCGAGCCGGCCGCCAGCATGTCATGGCCGAACATCAGCGCGCGCATGCCGGAGCCGCACATCTTCGACAGCGTCACCGCGCCGGCCGAGTCCGGCAGGCCGGCCTTGCGCGCCGCCTGGCGGGCCGGCGCCTGGCCCTGGCCCGCCATCAGGCAGTTGCCCATCAGCACCTCGTCGACGGCGTCGCCCGGCACGCCGGCGCGTTCGACCGCGGCGCGGATCGCGACGGCGCCCAGTTCCCAGGCCGCCAGCGCCGCCAGGTCGCCGAGCAACCCGCCGATCGGCGTTCGCGCAGCCGACACGATCACGACCGGATCATCGGTGGACATGGCAAGACTCCTTCACAGGATCAGATGGGGTTGTGGCCGAGCTGCGTGGTCGCCGACGCCGGATGCAGCGACACCGCCTCGGCGTCGAGGCTGCCGAAGCCCAGCCCCAGCGGACGGCGGAAGCGCTTGTGCGGGTCGTAGGGGAAGACGTCGTGCACGTAGCCGCCGGCGATGCGGTCCTTGCGGCCCTGCCAGAACGCCGGATCCAGCAGCTCGGCATGGTGCTGCATGAACACCTCGCGCACCGTCGGGTTGCCGAGCAGGAAAGGGCCGAAGGTCTCGGGGAACACGTCCTTGGGACCGACCGAATACCAGATGTCGCCCGACATCTCCTCCTCTTCGGTACGCGGCTCGGGCACCTTGCGGAAGTTGCAGTCGGTCAGGTACTCGATCTCGTCGTAGTCGTAGAACACCACCTTGCCGTGGCGCGTGACGCCGAAGTTCTTCCACAGCATGTCGCCGGGGAAGATGTTGGCCGCCACCAGGTCCTTGATGGCGTTGCCGTACTCGATGACGGCATGCTTCATCTGCTCGGGCGTGGCCTCCTGCAGGTAGATGTTGAGCGGGATCATGCGCCGCTCGATGTACAGGTGCTTGAGCACCAGGCTGTCGCCCTCCTCCTCCAGCAGGCTGGGGCAGAAGTGACGGATCTCCTCGATCAGCTCGGGCTCGAAGCGCTGGCGCGGGAAGGCCACGTTGCTGTACTCCAGCGAGTCGGCCATGCGGCCCACCCGGTCGTGCGTCTTCACCAGCTGGTACTTGCTCTGGATCAGCTCGCGCGTGGTGTCCTTCTGCGGCGGGTAGAAATCCTTGATGACCTTGAACACGAACGGGAAGCTCGGCAGGTCGAACACCAGCATCACCATGCCCTTGATGCCGGGCGCGATGCGGAAGCTGTCCGAAGAGTGGCGCAGGTGATAGAGGAAGTCGCGGTAGAACTGGTTCTTGCCCTGTTTCTGCAGGCCCAGCGCGTTGTACAGCTCCCAGCGCGGCTTGCGCGGCATCAGCGAACGAAGGAACTGCACGTAGCCGACGGGATCTCCATGTCGACCAGGAAGTAGGCGCGCGCGAAGCTGAACAGCAGCAGCAGCTCGTCCTCGCCGAACAGCGCGGTGTCGATGGTCAGCAGTTCGCGCGAGTTGTGCAACACGGGCAGCGCGAAGCCGGTCTCGCGAAAGCCGTTGATGACCTTGCCGACGATGTAGGCGCCCTTGTTGCGGAAGAACAGCGAGGCCAGCACCTGGATCTGGAAGTTGGCGCTGAGCTTGACGTCGCCGAACTGGTTGCGAAACGCCTGCAGCACGTAGTCGATGTCGCGCCCCAGGTCCTCGAACTCGCGCTGGAGCTGGTAGTTGTCGACGATGCGCAGCAGCGTCTCGCGCAACCCCTCGGCCGAGCCCGGCCGGCTCGGGTAGTAGGCGCGGTAGGTCGGCAGCGAGTCCGGCTCCTCGTTCTCGATGTACTCGGTGCTGACCGCCGGGCGCACGAAGATGAAGTCGTTGCGAAAGTAGCTGCGGTGCAGGATCTTGGTGGTGACCGAGTTGAAGAAGGTCTCGGCCAGCTCGGGCTGGTGGTGGTTGATCAGCAGGCCGATGTAATACAGCTTCACCTGCTGCCAGGTCTCCTCGGACAGCGAGCTGGCGCGGAATTCGTTCTCCAGCCGCTCCGCGGCCTCGTCGACGCGCAGGTCGTAGAACTCGATGCGCTCGCGCTGCGCGCGTTGCTGGCCGTGCCAGTCGGCCGCCTCGAAGCGCTGCTTGGCCTCGGCGCTGGTCTGGCGGAAAAGCTTGTAGTGGCGGTTGAAGCCGTCGAGCAGCGCCTGGGCGATGTCGAAGGCGCGCGGGTCGTTCAGGGTGGTGACGAAGCTGCCCGCCATCAGGCGACCCCCCGGGCGTCGTAGCGCGCCTTCACCGTGGCGAGCGCCCGCTGGTAGGCGGGGATCACCGCGTCGGCGCTGTCGACCGTCATCGTCAGGTCCTCGAGCAGACCGTTGTGCAGACCGTAGAACCAGCCGTGGATGACGACCTGCTGGCTGCGCTGCCAGGCGTCCTGCACGACGGTGGTGCTGCACAGGTTGAGCGCCTGCTCGACGACGTTGAGCTCGCACAGCGCGTTGACGCGGTCGACCTCGCGCACGCCGTCGAGCCAGGTCTGGTGCTTGTTGCGCACGTCCTGCACGTGGCGCAGCCAGTTGTCGGCCACGCCGACACGGCGGTCGGCCAGCGCCGCGGCCACGCCGCCGCAGCCGGAGTGGCCGACGACGATCAGGTGCTGCACCTTCAGCATGTCGATCGCGAACTGCACGACGGACAGGCAGTTGAGGTCGGAATGCACCACCACGTTGGCGACGTTGCGGTGCACGAACAGCTCGCCGGGCAGCAAGCCGACCAGGTCGTTGGCCGGCACGCGGCTGTCGGCGCAGCCGATCCACAGGTACTGCGGCGACTGCTGCTTGAGCAGCCGCGAGAAGAAGCCGGGTTCGCGCACCTCGGTCTGCTTGGCCCACTCGCGGTTGTTGTCGAACAGCTCTTTCAGGTCGGTGGTCATGCTTCGGCTCCTCTTTGCCACAATTTTACGCAGGCGCCCCCTGACGCGTCGGCGACCGACCGGTCCCGGCGTTTGCGTTAACGTGCCACCGGACTTCACGGCGGCGAGCCCGACCTGCGATGAACGCTCTCGAACACCAATTGGGCTACCCGTTCGGCGATGCCCTGCCCGCGCTGGGCGACGCCCTCGACGTCGCCCCGGGCGTGAAGTGGGTGCGGATGCGGCTGCCGTTCGCGCTGGACCACATCAACCTCTGGCTGCTGCGCGACCGGCTCGAGAGTCCGGACGGCCCGGTGGAAGGCTGGGCCATCGTCGACTGCGGCATCGGCGACGACACCACCCGCGCCGCATGGGAGCAGGTGTTCGCCGACCACCTGGACGGCCTGCCGGTGCTGCGCGTGATCGTGACCCACATGCACCCGGACCACATCGGTCTGGCCGACTGGCTGACCACGCGCTGGAGCGTGATCGGGCGCGACTGCCCGCTGTGGATCAGTGCGACCGACTGGAACGCGGCTCGGATCGCCTGCCGCAGCACCACCGGCGTCGGCGGCGACGAAGCGGCAGCCCACTTCGCGCGCCATGGCGTGACCGACGCCGACGCGCTGCAGAAGATCCGCCGGCGCTCGAACTACTACGCCTCGATGGTGCCGTCGGTGCCGCAGCGCTACCACCGCCTGCTCGACGGCGAGACGCTGCGCGTCGGGGACCATGGCTGGCGTTGCCACGTCGGCTACGGCCATGCGCCGGAGCACATCGCGCTGCATTGCGAGGCGCTCGGCGTGCTGATCTCGGGTGACATGGTGCTGCCGCGCATCAGCACCAACGTCAGCGTGCTCGACTTCGAACCCGAGGCCGACCCGCTGCGGCTCTACCTCGAGTCGATCGAGCGGATGCGCGCGCTGCCGCCCGACACGCTGGTGCTGCCGGCCCATGGCCGCCCCTTCACCGGCCTGCACACCCGCGTCGACCAGTTGCGCGACCACCATGCCGAACGCTTCGCCGACGTGCTGGCCGCCTGCGCCGCCGCCCCGAAGACGGCGACCGAGCTGCTGCCGGTGCTGTTCAAGCGCCCGCTCGACCTGCACCAGACCACCTTCGCGCTGGGCGAGGCGATCGCCCACCTGCACGCGCTGTGGTTCGACGGGCGGCTGGTGCGTCAGGTGGACCGTGCGAGTGGCGTCTACCGCTTCGCCGTCGCCGGCTGACGAGAACGGCCCGACCCGCACCACCCGTCAGGTGCCGCCGCCGCGGTAGGCGCGGAACACGTCGCGCAGCGCGGGCACCGCCGGGGAAGCCGGCTGCGACAGCGAGCGCTCGATCTCGTTGAGATGGCGGCGCATCTCCGTCGCCGCGGCGCCCGCCCCGTCTCGCTCCAGGCCCGCCAGCAGGCGCCGGTGGCTGTGCGCCACGCACATCGGCTCGCCCGGCGCCTTGTACAGCGCCATCAGCAGCGAGGTGGTCGGCAACAGCTCCTCCAGCAACCGCAGGAAGATCGGGTTGCCGCTCAGGCGCGCGAGCTCGAGGTGGAAGCGGCCTGACAGGCGGATCGCCTCCTGCTTGTTCTGCGAACGCGTCGCACGCTCCTCGGCCGCCACCAGCGCGCGCAGCTCGGCCAGTTGCGCCGCACTCAGCTTGCCGGCGAGGCGGCGCACCACCTCGCACTCGACGACGCGGCGGGCGTCGAACACGTGCTCGCCGTCACGCCGCGTCGGCTCGGGCACACGGGCGCCACGGTTGGGCTGCAGCACGATGATGCCGTCCTGCGCCAGCCGGTGCAGCGCCTGGCGCACCACCGTGCGCGAGACCGCGAAGGCCTGCGCCAGCTCCTCCTCGCGCAGCCGCGTGCCGGGAGGCAGGCGCTGGTCGATCACGGCGGCATAGACCGCCTCGTAGACGCGATCGGTCGGCAGCGCCGGCGAGGCGTCCTGCGGGTCGGGGGGGACGCCGGCGACGCGGCGCTGGCTCATGCGCC
>NZ_AZSN01000140.1:0-9463 GCF_000576225.1 Methylibium sp. T29-B
CGCGCGCCGGGAGGGCGCTGCGGCGCCAGCACCACGCGGTCGCGCGGTGTCTTGTCGAGCAGCAGGCGCGTCACGTCGGGCCGCGAGTAGTGGCCGGCCGGATCGGCCGCCGCCTTGGCCAGCGTGATCAGGCCCAGGTCGAGCTCGGCGTGGACGAGACCCTCGGTGTGCTCCGGCAGCGGCTCGGTCAGCAGGCGGCCGTCGGGTGCGTAGATGCCCGCATAGCCCCCGCCTTCGAGCAGCAGCTGTCGCTTCGTCGGGTCGTCGCCGCACAGCAGCGCCACCATCTCCTTCGAGACCGTGGCGCAGGGGGCGACCACGAAGCACTGGCCTTCCACGGCGTAGATGCGGCTGGCGGCGGTGTTCACCTCCGCGCCCAGCGCATGGGCGCCGCCGCGGTAGAGCGAGAAGCTGGGCCAGGCGGCGATGTGCACCTGCTCGTCCTGCGCGTACATCGCGTACTTCGACAGCGGTTGCAGATGCTCCCAGCAGCACAGCGCGCCGATGCGTCCGAGCGCGGTGTCGTGCACGCCGAGGTCGCTGCCGTCGCCCTCGCCGAACACGGTGCGCTCCACGTGCGTGGGCTTGAGCTTGCGGCGCCGCGCCACCGTGCGGCCCTCGCGTCGATGATCCACTGGCCCATGTAGAGGCTGCCGCCGGCCTTCTCGCTGTGGCCCATCACGACCATGATGGCGTGGTCGCGGGCCGCCTGGGCGATGCGATCGGCCTGCGGCGAGCCGTCGACCAGCGAGTGATCGTGGTAGCGCTGGATGAACTGCAGCGCCCAGGCCGGCGAATCGAGCCAGATGAACCACGGGTAGCCGGGCAGCCAGGTTTCCGGAAAGGCCACGAGCTGCGCGCCCTGCGCGGCGGCCTCGGCGATCAGGCCCACGGCCTTGTCGATCGACGCGTCGAGGTCCAGGAACACCGGCGCAGCCTGGACGGCGGCAGCGCGGAACTTGGGGTGCGAAACCGGCATGGCGAGGCTCCTGTCGTGCAATGGAGCGGAGCATGCGACGGATCCGTCCCGGCGTCTTGCCTGGACGAAGCGCGGTACTTGACCGCAGCACGCAGCGCGCGGCCTGGCCGCGTTGCGAACGGCGTTTACAGGCCCTGAGCTGCAGCCCCATGCCCACCCTGTTCACTACCGTCGGTGTCGAGCCCGCCCAGCGTCTGGCGTACTGGACCGACGGCGTCTGCGACACCTACGTGCAGCTGGACTGCGACGCGATCGGCGACGCCTCGCGGTTCGAAGGCGAGATCGCCGCCGATGCGCTGTCCACGCTGACGCTGTCGCGCGTGACGGCCAGCGCGCAGCGCGTGCGCCGCACGCCGGCCAAGATCGCGCGGGCGAGCGAGGACTACTTCCTCGTCAGCATCCAGACGCAGGGCTGCGGCGCGGTCGTGCAGGACGGACGCGTGGCCCACCTGTCGCCCGGCGACTTCGCCCTCTACGACAGCACGCGGCCCTACGAGCTGCGTTTCGACGCGGCATTCCAGCAGTACGTGCTGATGCTGCCCGGCCCCACGCTGCGCACCGCCCTGACCGACACACCGTCGCTCACCGCCTGCGCGGTCAGCGGCCGGCGCGGGGCCGGTCACCTGATGATCGGCATGATCGAGACGCTGTCGGCCGAGATCGCCACGCTGGCGCCCGAGTCGGCGGCGGCCGTGGCGGACAGCGTGACGCAGATCCTGATCGCCGGCCTGTCGACGTTGCCGGGCGCCCGGCCGCCGCCGGTGTCGCGGCTCGTCGCGCTGCACCGGCAGCAGGTGAAGGCGCTGGTGCGCGAGCGGCTGCGCGATCCGGATCTCACGGTGGCCGGCATCGCCGAGCGCCTCGGCGTGTCACCGAGCACCTTGCACCGGGCCTGGGCCGGCGAGGCCTGCTCGCTGGCCGACTGGATCCAGACCGAGCGCCTGGAAGCCGCGCGGCGCGACCTGTGCGCCGCGCAGCAGCGTCTGCGCCGCGTGAGCGAACTGGCGTACTCGTGGGGCTTCAAGGATGCCGCCCACTTCAGCCGCGCCTTCCGCCGGCGCTTCGGCTGTTCACCGCGCGAGCTGCGGGCCCGGATCGAAACCTGACATGCCGGACGTCGTGTGGCTAGCACGGCTGCGAGAGACCTTGCCGGCACACGCGCCACGGTGCTCTCCTAGAGTCGCCGCTGGTCGTCTCCGGCCCGCCCGTGTCCGGACGCGCCGTCTTTCGCTCCCGCCTGATGAACGCTGCCGCGCCGCCGTCTCTTTCTTCTTCTTCTTCCTCCTCGCCGCCGCTCCCGCGCGGAGCGGTCGCCTGCCTGGCGCTGGCGGCCTTCGGCAGCGGCTTGTCGATGCGGGTGAACGATGCCCTGCTGCCGCGCCTGGCCGGCGAGTTCGCCCTCACGCTGGGCCAGGCTTCGCAGGTCATCGGGCTGTTCGCGACGGCCTACGGGCTGGCCCAGCTGTTCTTCGGTCCGGTCGGCGATCGCTACGGCAAGTACCGCGTCATCGCCTGGGCCACCGCGGCCTGCGCCCTCACGTCCGTGCTGTGCGGGATGGCGCCCGGCTTCGATGCGCTGCGTCTGGCACGCGTGCTGGCCGGCGCGACCGCGGCGGCGGTGATCCCCTTGTCGATGGCGTGGATCGGCGACGTCGTCGACTACGAGCGCCGGCAGCCCGTCCTCGCGCGCTTCCTGATCGGCCAGATCTGTGGCCTGTCCGCCGGCGTCTGGTTGGGAGGCTTCGCGGCCGATCACCTCGGCTGGCGCGCGCCTTATTTCCTGCTCGCGGGCTTCTTCGCGCTGGTGAGCGTCGCGCTGTTCGCGCTGAACCGGCGTCTGCCGGACGCCGCCCGCCCGGTGCGCGCGGCGAGTGACGGGTCGCCGTTGCGCCGCATCGCGACCGAGTTCGGCGGCGTGCTGGCGCGTCCCTGGGCTCGGGTGGTCCTCGGTCTGGTGTTTCTCGAGGGCCTGTTCCTGTTCGGGCCGTTCGCCTTCATCGCCTCGCACGTGCACGAGGCCTTCCAGCTCTCGCTGTCGGCCGCGGGCGCGCTGGTGATGCTGTTCGGGCTGGGCGGCTTCGCCTTCGCCGTTTCGTCCGGCCCCCTGGTGCGGCGGCTCGGCGAGGCCGGCCTGGCACGTTGGGGCTCGCTGATGATGTGCGGGGCGCTTGTCGCGGTCGGCTTCGGGCCGGGCTGGGGCTGGGCGCTGGCCGGATGTTTCGTCGCCGGACTGGGCTTCTACATGGTGCACAACACGCTGCAGGTGAATGCCACGCAGATGGCGCCCGACCGGCGTGGTGCGGCCGTCGCCGCCTTCGCCTCGTGCTTCTTCCTCGGGCAGTCGGCCGGCGTGGCGCTGGGCGGGTGGCTGGTGGGGGTGATCGGTCCGCCGGGCTTCCTGGCGATCGGCGCGGTGGGTCTGCTGCTCATCGGACGGGCCTTCGTGGCCGGTCTCGCGCTGCGGTCGCGGGCCGCGGCAGCCGTTGCCGTGTAGGACAACGCCGCTGACGGCTGCGCGCCTGTGCCGCGACCTCGCTGCGGCGGGTGGACAGTGCCTGCTGTCGAACGCAATACTGGCCCGGTACCCAACCGGAGGAACCGCCACCATGTCCGCGAGCCTGTTCGATCTGCTGCACGAGAGCCATGAGATCCAGCGCCAGCTGTGCCGCCGGCTGACGGCGGCGCGCGCCTCCACGGCGCAGCGCGAGCAGGTCTTCTTGCAGCTCAAGGTGGAGCTCGAGGCGCATGCCGCCGCCGAGGAACGCTTCCTCTACGTGCCCTTGCTGATGACCGATCCGGGGCTGTCGTCGTCTCGGCATGCCCTGTCGGAGCACCACCAGATCGAGGAGCTGTGCGAGGAACTGAGCGTGTCCGACAAGCAGGGCGAAGCCTGGCTCGACACCGCGAAGCGGCTCGGCGAGAAGGTGCGGCACCACCTGAAGGAAGAGGAGCGCAAGTTCTTCAAGGTGGCCGGCCGCATCCTCGACGTCGACAAGAAGGACATGCTGGGCCGGCGCTATCAGAAGGATCTGGTGCGCATGCGAAAAAGTATGCCGCCGACTACCAGCGGGTGGATGTCAGCAGCGCAGGCGAAGTGGTGGCCGCGCCGCGCTGAGCCGTGGGACCTGTCAGGGCACCAGCGAGAGGAACAGGAAGGCCGCGAACAGCACCAGGTGCACGGCGCCCTGCATCAGGTTGGTCCGCCCGGTCCCCAGCGTGATGGCGCCCACGATGAAGGTCAGCAGCAGCAGCACGAGGTCCTTGGCCGCCAGGCCCAGCACCAGTGGCAGGTCGAGCAGCACTGCGGCCACCACGACCACCGGGATGGTCAGTCCGATGCTGGCGAGCGCCGAGCCCAGCGCCAGGTTCATGCTGGTCTGCAGGCGATCGGCGCGGGCGGCGCGCACCGCGGCCCAGGTCTCGGGCAGCAGCACCAGCAGCGCGATCGCGATACCGATCACGGCCTTCGGCGCGCCCGCGGCCGCGACCGCCGCTCGATGGTCGGCGACAGCTGCTTGGCCAGCCCCACCACCGACACCAGGCCGATCAGCAGCAGGCCGAAACTGGCCCAGGCCTGGCCGTTCGACGGCGGCTTGGCGTGGATGTCCTCGTCGTCGGCATTCGTCGGCGGCAGGAAGTAGTCGCGGTGGCGCACCGTCTGCACGAACACGAACACCGCCCACAGCACCAGCGAGGAGACCGCGACGAAGGTGAGCTGCGAGACCGTGTAGGTGCCGCCGTCCGAACTGGTGGTGAAGGACGGCAGCACCAGCGACAGACCGGCCATGGCCACCAGCGCCGCCAGCGCGGAGTTCGCGCCGTCGAGCTGGAAGGACTGCTCGTGGTGGTGCAGGCCGCCGACCAGCAGACAGATGCCGACCACGCCGGTGCAGATGATCATCACCGCCGAGAAGATGGTGTCGCGCGGCAGCTCGGCCTTGCCCTCGCCGCCGGCCAGCATCATGGAGACGATGAGCGCCACCTCGATCACCGTGATCGCGATCGCCAGCACCAGCGTGCCGAACGGCTCGCCCACGCGGTGCGCCACGACCTCGGCATGGTGGACCGCCGCGATCACCGCGCCGATCAGCGCGACGGCACAGGCCGAGGCGATGGCGGCGTTCATCGGCAGGGCCAGCGAGGCTCCCAGCAGGGCAGCGGCGGCGAGCGGCAGGAGCAGGGCCCAACGGGGCATATGGCGGTCCTTTCAGGGGCGCGAGCGGTGGAACGGCGCGGCGCGACACGGTCGATCGCGCCGCCGGCGGCAAGCGCGAAGGATAGTCGGACAGGGCGCGCGGTGCGCCGGGGTGCGGGTCAGGCCGCGGCGTCGTCCGCCAGCACCGCCTGGTTGCGGCCGTTCGCCTTGGCCTGGTAGAGCGCCCGGTCGGCCCGGCGGATGAGCGTCTCGTGCGTGTCGTGCTCGCCGGGCACCAGCACCGCCACGCCGATGCTGGCGGTGACCACGCCGAACGGCGACAGCTCGTGGCGGTGCCCCAGCGCCTCGAGGGCCTGGCAGATGCCGCGCGACATGGCGAGCGCGCTGGTCTCGTCGGCCGCCACCGCCACGAGGGCGAACTCCTCGCCGCCGTAGCGTGCCACCAGGTCGCCGGCGCGGCGCACGTTGGCGCCGAGCACCTGCGCGATGGTGCGCAGGCAGTCGTCGCCGGCCTGGTGGCCGTAGCGGTCGTTGTAGTGCTTGAACAGGTCCACATCCAGCAGCGCCAGCGCCAGCGGCTGGCCGGTGAGGCGGGCGTGTCGCCATTCGCCGGCGATGAACTCGTCGAAGCGCCGCCGGTTGGCGATGCCGGTCAGGCCATCGGTGGTGCTCAGCGTGCCCAGCTGGCTGTTGGACTCCTCCAGCTTCAGGGTGCGCTCGCGCACCTTGTCCTCCAGGCTGCGCGTCAGCGCGCGCTGCTCGCTCAGCAGCGTGGCGAAGCCCATGCCGACGATGCTGAGCGTCAGGATGAACTCCTGGGTGCGCAGGATCAGCTCGTGCGGCGAGGCCTCGCCGAAGGGCTTGTGGCCGGTGGTCTGGGCCCAGGCGGCCGCCAGTGCGATGAGTGCGACCGCCGGCGCGGTCCAGCGCGTGCCGAAGCGGACCGCGATGTACAGCATCGGCGGCAGCAGCAGGTTCGGCGTCAGCGGCACGCCGCTCCAGCGCTCCGACTGCCCCGACAGGATCAGCCCGGCCAGCGCGCCGGTGAACAGCAGCACCGGTCCGTCCTGCCAGCGCAGCCGGATCGGCTCCGGAGCGGGCTGCGCCAGCGCCAGCAGCATCGGCGTGAAGATCAGCAGCCCCAGGCCGTCACCGAACCACCACAGCAGCACCAGCGTGGGATAGGGTGTCGTCACGCCGTCCATCGCCTGCAGCACCAGACTCGCCAGCAGCGCGGCGACGAGTGCGCAGAGCAGCGGGCCGATGACGACGAACTTGCCCAGGTCCTGGATCCGGTCCAACGCCGGCGACGTGCCCGCGCGGCGCAGCAGCAGGTAGGCCAGCGTCACTTCCGTGAGGTTGACGAGGCTCAGCAGCACCGCCTGCAGCGGTGGGAACACCGGCAGGTTGGCGAGCACGTCGGAGCTGAACGTCAGCAGGGCCATCCAGCCGCCGCGCCGGCCGCGGAAGTGGAGCAGCGCTGCCAGCAGCACGGCGTTGGGCAGCCAGATCACCACCTCGTTCTCGGGCGACACGGCGCACAGGAAGGTCAGCTTGACGCTGGCGAAATGCAGCAATGGCAGCAGCAGGTAGACCCACCACGCCGGCGGTCGGTCGGCCTGCGCATTCGGTTGCGGGGAGAGCATCGTCGGGGTCATCGAGCCGCTGCGTTCGGGAACAGGGATATCGGTCATTCGGGGTGAGCATCGCAGGCCTCGCGGCCCGACACGGCGGCCCGGTCGGGCCGGTCGTGAAGGATGCCCGATGTGGAGCGTCGATCAATGCGGCACCGGCACGAATCGCAGCGTCGGCTGGCGCGCCAGCACGGCGTCGCGCGGGCCGGCATCGACCACGCGGCCAGCCGCCATCAGCACGACGGTGTCGAAGCGATCGAGCAGGCTCAGGCGGTGGATCGACGCCACCAGGCAGGCCGCCGGGAAGGCCTGCGCGATGCGTTCGAGCACGCGCGCCTCGGTCGCGGCATCGAGGGCGCTGGTGGGCTCGTCCAGCAGCAGCAGCGAACTGCCGCGCGCGGCGAGCACACCGCGCGCCAGGCAGAGGCGTTGCCGCTGGCCGCCCGACAGGTTGAAGCCGCGCTCGGACAGGGCCGTGTCCAGGCCGCTCCCGATGGCGGCCAGGACCTCGTCGAAGCCGCTCACGTGCAGTGCGGCGTGCAGATCGGCGTCGGCGCAGGCCCGGCCGAAGTCCAGGTTCTCGCGCACGCTTGCCTCGAACACCTCGGTCTCCTGCGGGATCAGCGTGGCCAGTCGGCGCAGCCGCGGCCAGTCGGCCGCCCGGCCGTCGAGCGCGAGCCGGCCGCCGCTCGGCGTGTAGAGCCCGGCCAGCACGCGCAGCAGCGTGCTCTTGCCTCCGCCGCTGGGGCCGACCAGCGCGACGCGCTGGCCGCGCCGCAGGGTCAGGCTCACCTCGCGCAGGCCCTGGACCGCGCGCTCGCCGCTGTCGGCGGCGGTGTCGCGTGCCGCGTAGTCCCAGGCCAGCCCGTCCACGGCCAGCTCCTGCCAGTCGGCAGCGGCGTCGATGCGCTCATCGGCCGGGTCGGCGGCGCGCGACGGCGCAGCCTCGATCGGTGCAGCACTGCCGTAGTCGGCGTGCATGCGCGCGAAGGACTGGAAGTGGGCCGCCATCGAGCTCACCACGCCCGCCGCCTGCTGGGCGTACTGGTAGACCATGAACACCGCACCCAGCATCACCGCCTGCGCCCCCGGCGTGCGCGTCTGCAGCACGTAGACGGCGACCAGCGCCCAGGTGAGCGCCAGCCCCATCACGTCGACCGCACACCACTTGCCCTCGTTGAGCAGCACGCTGCGCCGCAACGGCGCCGACACCGCGCCGAGACGCCGCGCCAGCAGCGTGCGCGACGCAGCGGACAGCCGCAGCCCGATGACCGTCGATGCATGGGCCAGGAAGTCGAGCAGCGCCGCGACGTAGCGCCGGTCGGCATCGTTCTCGGCGCGCGCCAGCTGCATCAGCGCGCGGTCGAAGCGCAGGATCACCAGGCCGATCAGCACGTAGCCCGCCAGCGCCAGCGCGCCGCTGCTGCGCGACAGCAGCGTCAGCGCCACCAGCGGCCCCACCAGGTTCACGGCACTGGCGAGGTAGACGAACTGCGTCTGCGCGAAGTCCGACAGCGCGCGGCTCGCCTGGTGCACGCGGTGCTGCAGCTCGCCCGAGTGGTGGCCGTCATGCCAGGCCAGCGGGGCCGCGGCGATGCGTGCGTAGAGCGCATCGGCCAGCGCCTCGCGCACGCGCAGGCCGACATTGCGTTCGAGGATGCGTCCGGGGCCGTGGGCCGCCCACGACAGCAGGTAGAGGGCGGCGAGCGCCGCGATCCAGCGGCCGGCGGCGCGCAGGTCGCCGCCCTGCAGCGCATTGATCGCCAGTCCGGCCAGCCAGGGCAGGGCCAGCCGCAGCAGCTGCGAGGTGGTGAGCAGCAGGGCTGCGCCGAGCAGCTGCCCGCGCGCGCCTCGGCGTGGCGCCAGAGGGCCCGGTACAGCGTCACCGGCGCGCGGCCTGCGGGTGCGGCGGCGGTCATCGCCTCGTCTCGTCGCTCGCGATCGGGCCTACTTCTTCGGTGTCGGCAGTTCGTTCAGGGCGTCCCACTGGGACAGCGACAGGTCGAGCTCGGCCACGTCGGGCTGGCGCGGCTCCACGTTGCGCCGGCGCTCGCGGCCGCCGGGCGGTTCGGGCGACTCGGTGCGCCGCCGGTCGCGGCCGGTCCGGCGTTCGGTCGGGTGGGCGGCATGCGGTGTTCGGGGCAGGTTCTCGCTGGGCATGGGGGACTCGCGAGCTCGAGGAAGCGAATGCGTGAGACAGCCGACCATACCCGATCCTCGGCGGTCCGCGCACCGTGATCGCCCTGCGGGAAATGCCGAAATCGATGCCCCGGCATTGCGGCAGATGCGGAACCCGAGCGGCCGCACGCGCCCCCGTCGCCGCCGGCACTGCTGAAAAAGACGTTCGCAATCAAGGGCTTGGCGTGTTGCTCCGGCTTGGCCCTGCGATTGCTAATGCGCCTTCACGCACCGCCCGAAGAGCGGACTTGGCGGGCCCCCCGACGGCAAGGTCCATCGACAACGGAGACACGACATTCCATGGAAACCCAGATCCCCTACCTGACCAACGCCTGGTACGTGGCGGCGCTGTCCACCGAGGTGGGAGCGCAGGCGCTGTTCAACCGCAAGATCCTGGACACCTCGATCCTGATCTACCGCAAGCAGGACGGCACGGCGGTGGCGCTGCACGACCGCTGCCCGCACCGCTTCGCGCCGCTGCACCTGGGCAAGCGGATCGGCGACGAGGTGGCGTGT
>NZ_AZSN01000141.1:0-9340 GCF_000576225.1 Methylibium sp. T29-B
GGCGGCCTGCACGAGCAGTTGCTCGCGGCGCTGCCGTTCCGCCTGACCGGGGCCCAGCACCGCGTGACCGAGGAGATCGCGCGCGACCTGGCCCGCCCGCACCCCACGCACCGGCTGCTGCAGGGCGACGTGGGTTCCGGCAAGACGGTGGTCGCGGCGCTGGCGGCCACCGTGGCGATCGACGCCGGCTGGCAGTGCGCACTGATGGCGCCGACCGAGATCCTGGCCGAGCAGCACTTCCGCAAGCTGGTCGGCTGGCTCGAGCCGCTAGGCGTGCCGATCGCCTGGCTCACCGGCAGCCAGAAGGGCAAGGCGCGCACGCGCATGCTGGAGCGCGTGGCCAGCGGCGAGGCGCGGCTGGTGGTCGGCACGCACGCGGTGATCCAGGACCGCGTGGTGTTCGAGCGCCTCGGCCTGGCCGTCATCGACGAGCAGCACCGCTTCGGCGTCGCGCAGCGGCTGCAGCTCAAGCGCAAGCTCGAGGGCACGCCGCTGGAGCCGCACCTGCTGATGATGTCGGCCACGCCGATCCCGCGCACGCTGGCAATGACCTACTACGCCGACCTCGACGTGAGCACCCTCGACGAGCTGCCGCCCGGCCGCACGCCCATCGTCACCAAGGTCTTCGCCGACGGTCGCCGCGACAGCGTGATCGCGCGCATCCGCGACGAGGTGGCGAAGGGCCGTCAGGTCTACTGGGTGTGCCCGCTGATCGAGGAGAGCGAGACGCTGGACCTGCAGAACACCACCGAGACCCACGCGCGGCTCGGCGAGGCGCTGCCCGGCGTGCAGGTCGGCCTGCTGCACGGCCGCATGCCGGCGGCCGAGAAGGCCGCGGTGATGGCGCGCTTCACCGGCGGCGAACTGGCGGTGCTGGTGTCGACCACGGTGATCGAGGTCGGCGTCGACGTGCCCAACGCGAGCCTGATGGTGATCGAGCACGCCGAGCGCTTCGGGCTGTCGCAGCTGCACCAGCTGCGCGGTCGCGTCGGCCGCGGCAGCGTGGCCAGCGTGTGCGTGCTGCTGTACACGCCGCCGCTGTCGGACACCGGCAAGGCGCGCCTGCGAGCGATGGCCGAGACGAACGACGGCTTCGAGATCGCGCGCCGCGACCTCGACATCCGCGGTCCCGGTGAATTCATGGGCGCCCGCCAGAGCGGAGCGGCGCTGCTGCGCTTCGCCGACCTGGCCGAGGACAGCGCGCTGCTGGCCCAGGCGCGACAGCTGGCGCCGCAGCTGCTGGAACACCACCCGCGAGCGGCCGACGCCCACGTGAACCGCTGGCTCGGCAGCAAGGCCGAGTACCTGAAGGCCTGACGGTCAGGGCCCCGTGTTCACGTGCGCCAGCAACTGGCGCACCAGCAGCGCCACGTCGCCGGTCTTCTGCAGCAGCGCCTCGGCCCCGGCCTCGCGCAGCGGGGCCACCCGTTCAGGGTCGACATCGGCCGACATCACGACGATCGCCGGCAGCCCTGCGCCCGCGCGGGCGCGCACGGCGGCGATCACGCCGTGCGCGTCGCCGTCGCCGAGGTTCAGGTCGGTCAGCACCACCTCGAAGGGCGGGCCCGGCGCCGCCAGCGCGGCCTGCGCTTCCGCCAGAGAACCGGCGACCCGCACCGCGTAGCCCTGGGCCGCGAGCGCACGCTCCAGCAGCATCGCGTAGACATCGGCATCCTCGACCAGCAGCAGCCGGCGCGGCGCGTCCTCGGCCAGGGGCGCGGGGCCGGTGGCCTCGGTCTCGACGTCGGCCGTCCAGCGCAGCAGCGCGGTGGTGCCGTGCCCGGGGCTGCTCTCGATGTGCAGCGCACCGCCCATCAGCGCGGCGAGGTCGCGGCACAGCGACAACCCGAGCCCGGTGCCGCTGCGCGCCGCCGTCTGGCCGCCGGCGGTGTAGTAGCGCTCGAACAGCCGCGCCTGGTCGGCCTCGGCGATGCCCGGGCCCTGGTCGCGCACGCGCACTTCGATCACGCAGCGCGACGCTTCTTCGCCCGCCTGCGGCGTGCAGCGGGCTTCGATCAGGATCTCGCCGCGCTCGCTGTACTTGATCGCGTTGGCCACCAGGTTGCGCACGATCTGCTCGACGCGCAGCGCGTCGACGCGCAGCAACGGGTCGGGCATCGGCGCGGTGCAGGTCAGCGTGAGTTGTCTCGCCCGTGCGGCCGGCAGCATCTCCGCGCGCACGCCGCGCAGCAGCGGCCCGAGCTGCACGGGCTCCAGGTGCAGGCTCAGCCGGCCGGCGTCGAGCCGGTTGCGGTCGAGCAGGTTGTTCAGCAGGTTCAGCGTCGAGCGCGCCGAGTCACCCAGCGAACCGGCCACCGACGCCGAGACCTCGCGCCCGCTGCGCAGCAGCTCGGCCCCGGCGATCACCGAATGCAGCGAGTTGCGCACCTCGTGGGCCAGGAAGGTCACGAAACGCTCGCTCGCGCCGCGGGCCCGCTCGGCCTGGCGCTGTGCGCCAAGCGTGCGCTGCATCTCGCGCCGCAGTCCGCGGTGGTGCCACCACCACGCCGCGAGCAGCAGGGCGAGCGCCGTCGCGACCCAGGGCAGGTAGCGCAGCAGCAGCTCGCGCACGACGCGCGCCGGCGTCGGACGCGTCAGCCAGCGGCGCTTGAGCTCGAGCAGGTCGTCGGCCACGGTCGCATCCAGCGCCCGCTGCAGCAGCGGCAGCAGCGCCGCGTGACGAGACGACACCGCGATGCCGTGCTCCTGGCGCAAGCCGGCCGCCGTGCCGGTGATCTGCACGTCGCTGCGCGGCGATTCGGCCAGCAGCACCGCCGCGGTGATGACGTCGGCCAGTGCCGCGTCGGCGCCGCCGCTCGCGACGCGCTCGACGCAGCTCGGCAGCGGATCGCAAGCCACCAGCTCGATGCCGGGGTAGCGCGCGGCGATCAACGGTCGCGCGAAATGTGCGGGTGGCAGCGCAAGGCGCCGGCCGACGAGCTGCTCCAGACCCCAGGCGCTGCCGCCGGGGCGGCCCAGCAGCACCATCGGGTGCTCGATGTAGGGACCGATGAAGCGCACCGTGTCGGCCGGCGTGGCCACCGCCGACAGGCCGAGCGCGAGGTCGACCTCTCCGCGCTGCAGCGCCGCCAGCGCCTCGGTGGCGCCGCTCGCGCGCCAGGTGCCGGACACGAGCCCGAGGCGTCCGAGCACCGCGCGCAGCACGTCGACCGACAGGCCCTGCGGCCGGCCATCGGCGTCGAGCACCGCGAACGGCAGCCGCCCGTCCACCACGGCGACATTCAGCGGCCGCTGCGCGGCGAGCAGCGCGCGCTCGGGGTCGTCCAGGCGCAGCGGCTCGGCGCGTCGCGCGAAATGCGGTTCCGCACGCCATCGGCCGATGATGAACTCGCGCGTCTCGGCACCCATGCCCGCCAACGCCGCCGAGAGCGAGTCGAGCCGGGCGGCGCCGGCCTTCGGTGCCGCGAAATGCAGCGCGCCGCTCGGCAACGCCAGCGTGCGCACCAACCGCAAGCCGGCGAGGCGCGCGCGCTCGATGGTGCCGACGAGTACCGGCTGCGCCTCGATCATCACGTCGGCACGGCCCTGCTGCACGGCCCGCAGGCCGTCGGCGATGCTGGCCACCGGCACCCGCTGCGCCAGCGGGAACAGCTCGCGCGCATTGGCCTCGGCGGCGTAGCCGGCCACGGTGGCCAGACGCCGGCCGTTCAGGTCGGCCGCGAGCGAGCCCGACGGATCGCTCGCGCGGGTGACGACCGCCTGCTCGATCAGCGCATACGGCACCGAGAACGCCAGCGTCGGCTCGCGCTCGGCGTTGCGGGCCATCGACGAGGCGAGGTCGAGCCGCCCGGCGCGCAGGTCGCGCTCGAGCGCCACGAAGTCGGTGTAGCGCACCGGCTCCACCTGCACCCCGAGCGCGGGCGCCAGCCGGCGCAGCATTTCCAGATCGGCGCCCCCGGCCTCGCTGCCCTCGGGCCAGATCTGGAACGGCGGGAAATCCGCCAGCATCCCGTAGCGCAGCGGCGATGGCGACGCGGCGCTGCAGGCGAGCGCACACAGGCCGAGCACGGACCCGGCCAGCCATCGCAGCGCCCGCGGCAAGCCGCTACGCATCTTCGTCCCGCAGCGTCAAAGGCCACCCTCCCTGGGTCGCTCCCCGATCGACGTTAGCACGGCCTGCGCGGCAGCGCGCGCGCCGTCGGGGCCGAAAAGCCCGCAGAATCCGCTCCAAGGCTGGGGACCCGGAAATGACACTGACCGAACTGCGCTACATCGTGGCCGTCGCCCGCGAGCGCCATTTCGGCCGCGCGGCGGAGGCCTGCTTCGTCTCGCAGCCGACGCTCAGCGTCGCGATCAAGAAGCTCGAGGACGAGCTCGACGTCAAGATCTTCGAGCGCGGCAGCAACGAGATCTCCACCACGCCGCTGGGCGAGGAGATCGTGCGCCAGGCGCAGTCGGTCATCGAGCAGGCACAGGCCATCAAGGAGATCGCCAAGCGTGGCCAGGATCCGCTGGCCGGCGCGCTGCGGCTGGGCATCATCTACACGATCGGTCCCTACCTGCTGCCTGATCTGGTGAGGCACGCGATCGACATGTTCCCGCAGATGCCGCTGATGCTGCAGGAGAACTTCACCGTCAAGCTGCTCGACATGCTGCGCACCGGCGAACTCGACGCGGCCATCATGGCCGAGCCCTTCCCCGACACCGGCCTCGCCATCGCGCCGCTCTACGACGAACCCTTCGTCGTCGCCTGCCCGGCCACCCATCCGCTGGCCAAGCGCGAGAGCGTCTCGTCGGAGGAGCTGAAGAAGGAGACGATGCTGCTGCTCGGCACCGGCCACTGCTTCCGCGACCACGTGCTCGAGGTGTGCCCGGAGTTCGCGCGCTTCTCGAGCGACGCCGAGGGCATCCGCAAGAGCTTCGAGGGCTCGTCGCTCGAGACCATCAAGCACATGGTCGCCTCCGGGATGGGCGTGACCGTGGTACCGCAGCTCAGCGTGCCGAAGGAGCCGCAGCCGCACCTGCGCTATGTGCCCTTCAGCGCGCCGCTGCCGACGCGCCGCGTGGTGCTCGCGTGGCGGCGCACCTTCACGCGCTACGAGGCCATCGCCGCGCTGCGCAACGCCATCTACGCCTGCGAGCTGTCGGGCGTCACCCGCCTGACCCCCTGAGCGCCCGCGGCTATCGCCGCCATTGCCGCACCGTCATTGATCGGGCGGGATGCGCCTCCTAAACTGGCCGCGAAACATCGTGGACAACCCCTGGAGACTTGCATGGCGACCGAATCGAAGTGCCCGTTCAACCACGCCGCCGGCGGCGGCACGACCAACCAGGACTGGTGGCCCTCCCAGTTGCGGCTGGAGCTGCTGAACCAGCACTCGAGCAAGTCCGACCCGCTGGGTGCCGGCTTCGATTACGCCGAGGAGTTCAAGAAGCTCGACTACTTCGCGCTCAAGAAGGACCTGCTGGCGCTGATGACCGATTCGCAGGACTGGTGGCCGGCCGACTTCGGCCACTACGGCCCGCAGTTCGTGCGCATGGCCTGGCACGCCGCCGGCACCTACCGCACGGCCGACGGCCGCGGCGGCGGCGGCCGCGGGCAGCAGCGCTTCGCGCCGCTCAACAGCTGGCCCGACAACGTGAACATCGACAAGTCGCGCCGCCTGCTGTGGCCGATCAAGCAGAAGTACGGCCAGCGCATCAGCTGGGCCGACCTGCTGATCCTGACCGGCAACGTGGCGCTGGAGTCGATGGGCTTCCGCACGTTCGGCTTCGCCGGCGGCCGAGAGGACGTATGGGAACCCGACAACGACGTGAACTGGGGCAACGAGACCACCTGGCTGGCCACCGACAAGCGCTTCACCGGCGACCGTGATCTCGACCAGCCACTGGCCGCCACCCACATGGGCCTGATCTACGTGAACCCCGAGGGTCCCAACGCCAGCGGCGATCCGCTTGCCGCCGCCAAGGACATCCGCGCGACCTTCGGCCGCATGGCGATGGACGACGAGGAGATCGTGGCGCTGATCGCCGGCGGCCACACCTTCGGCAAGGCGCACGGCGCCGCGCCCGAATCGCACAAGGGTCCCGAGCCCGAAGGCGCGCCGCTCGAGGCGCAGGGCCTGGGCTGGACCAGCAGCTTCGGCAGCGGCCACGGCAAGGACACCGTCTCCAGCGGCCTGGAGGTCACCTGGACCACCACGCCGGCGCGCTGGAGCAACGACTTCTTCGAGCACCTGTTCAAGTTCGAATGGGAGCTGACGCAATCGCCCGCCGGCGCGAAGCAGTGGACGGCCAAGGATGCGCCGGAGATCATTCCCGACGCGCACGTCCCCGGCAAGAAGCTCAAGCCGACGATGCTCACCACCGACCTGACGCTGCGCGTCGACCCCGAGTTCGAGAAGATCTCGCGCCGTTTCCTCGACAACCCGCAGGCTTCGCCGACGCCTTCGCGCGCGCGTGGTTCAAGCTCACCCACCGCGACATGGGCCCGAAGGTGCGTTACCTCGGCCCCGAGGTGCCGAAGGAAGAGCTGCTCTGGCAGGACCCGCTGCCCCCGGCCACGCTGCCGGCGCCGAATGCCGCCGACATCGCCGAGCTGAAGGCGAAGATCGCCGCATCGGGCCTGACGGTCGCACAGCTCGTGGCCACCGCCTGGGCCTCGGCCTCCACCTTCCGCGGCGGCGACAAACGCGGCGGGGCCAACGGCGCGCGCCTTCGCCTGGCACCGCAGAAGGACTGGGAAGCCAACACCCCGGGCGAGCTGGCCAAGGTGCTGGCGACACTGGAGACCCTCCAACAGGGCTCTGGCAAGTTCTCGCTGGCCGACGTGATCGTGCTGGCCGGCGGCGTGGGCGTGGAGCAGGCCGCCAAGGCGGCGGGTGTCGGCATCGAGGTGCCGTTCGCCCCGGCCGCGTCGACGCCACGCAGGAGCAGACCGATGTGGAGTCCTTCGCCTTCCTGGAACCGGTGGCCGACGGCTTCCGCAACTACTTCAAGGGCCCGGGCAGCGTGCCGGTGGAGCACCTGCTGGTCGACAAGGCGCAGCTGCTCACGCTCACCGCTCCCGAGATGACGGTGCTGGTCGGCGGGCTGCGCGTGCTGGGCGCCAACGCCGGCGGCAGCCGGCATGGCGTGTTCACCGACCGGCCGGGCGTGCTGACCCCCGACTTCTTCGTCAACCTGCTCGACATGCGCACGACGTGGCAGCCGGCCAACGGTGTGTACGAGGGCAAGGACCGCCAGACCGGCCAGCAGAAGTGGACCGCGACGCGGGTGGACCTGGCGTTCGGTTCCAACGCCGTGCTGCGCGCGCTGGCCGAGGTGTACGCCAGCGCCGACGGTCAGACCAAGTTCGTGCACGACTTCGTGGCCGCGTGGACCAAGGTCATGAACCTGGACCGCTACGACCTGACCTGACCCGGCGGCTACAGTTCCAGCCATTCCCATTGACCCAGGAGCACGCACGATGGCCAAGACCCGTCCCGCCACGCCGCCGGTGAACATCGGCATCTCGGAGAAGGACCGCGCGGCGATCGCCAAGGGGCTCAACGCCCTGCTGGCGGACACCTACACGCTCTACCTCACGACCCACAACTTCCACTGGAACGTGACGGGGCCGATGTTCAACACGCTGCACACCATGTTCATGACGCAGTACACCGAGCTGTGGAACGCGGTCGACCCGGTCGCCGAGCGCATCCGTGCGCTGGGCTTCCCGGCCGCCGGCAGCTACGGCCAGTTCGGCAAGCTGAGTTCGCTGAAGGACGCGCCGGCCGAGCCGCCGAAGGCGATGGACATGGTGCGCATCCTCGTCGAGGGCCACGAGGCGGTGGCGCGCACCGCGCGCGGCATCTTCCCGCTGGCCGACAAGGCCTCCGACGAGCCCACCGCCGACCTGCTGACGCAGCGCCTCACGGTGCACGAGCAGGCGGCGTGGATGCTGCGCTCGCTGCTCGAGGAGTAAGCCGACGGCGGGCCGCTACAGCAGCCCGTCGATCGGCAGCCACGACAACAGCCACACCCACAGCCGCGTGAGCCAGCCGGCCTCGGGCTCCTCGGTCAGCTCGATCGGCTGGCCTTCGGGCGTCTGGCCGCGCCAGCGCAGCGCGTCGGGGCCGCGGTCAGGGTCGCGCGTCACCTGCCAGGCCTGGCGCGGCACCTCGGTGTCGAACGCCTGGCCGATGCGCTGCGCGAGGCCTGGGTGCTCGAGCAGCACGCCGATCTCGGTGTTGAGCCAGGCCGAGCGCGGATCGAAGTTGAAGGAGCCGATGAACACGCGCTCGCCGTCGACGGCGAAGGTCTTGGCGTGCAGGCTCGCGCGCGACGAACCCAGGCCCAGCAGCCGCCCGCGCGCGCGACCTTCGGGCGCCGGGACAGGCCGCAGTTCGTAGAGCTCCACACCGCCGTCGAGCAGCGCCGGGCGATACGGTGCATAGCCGGCGTGCACCGCCGAGACATCCGTCGCGGCCAGCGAGTTGGTCAGCACGCGCAGCCGCACGCCGCGGTCGTGCAGCGCGGTGAACGCGGCCACGCCGTCGTCGGTGGGCACGAAGTAGGGCGACACGATGTCGATGCTGCGGTCGGCATTGCCCAGCGTGCGCGCGAGCCGCGGCAGCATCAGCTCGCTTTCGCCGGCCTGCTTGAGCACCTTGTCGGGCGGGTCGACGAACAGCGTGGAGCGGCCCCAGACGAAGTCGGACGCCTGCGGCCCGCGCTCGCGCCAGCGCTCGACGCGCGGACGCTCGCGCAGGTCCTTCGCGTAGGCGCTGGCCTCGTCGAGCGCCGCCTGCTGCTCGGGCGTGAGCGGCCGGTCGTTGCCGGGCAACAGCAGCGACCGCCGCGGGTAGGCCGAGGCGCTGTTCCAGTAGGCGTCGAAGGACGCCGACACCTCACCGACGATCGGCCCGACCGCGAGCACGTCGAGGTCGGCGAACTCCATGTCGGCCGCCGCGCCGAAGTACTCGTCGCCGACATTGCGTCCGCCGAGGATGGTGACCACGCCGTCGGCATTGAACGTCTTGTTGTGCATGCGCCGGTGCAGGCGCGAGAAGTCGGTGGCCAGATCCCACGCGCGGCCCAGGCCGCGGTGCGGATAGGGGTTGAAGAAGCGCACCTCGGCGCCCGGGTGGGCATCGAGCTGCGACAGCAGCCCGTCGAGCGTGGGGCTGCCGTTGCCGTCGTCGAGCAGCAGGCGCACCCGCACGCCGCGCTCGGCCGCGGCCTGCAGGCGCGTCAGCAGCCAACGGCCGGTGCGGTCGCTGCGCCAGATGTAGGTCTGGATGTCCAGGCTGCTGCCGGCGCGGTCGACCAGCCACACGCGCGCCGCGAAGGCGTCGAGCCCGCTGTCGAGCGGCACGAAGCCGGAGCGGCCGGGGTG
>NZ_AZSN01000142.1:0-9215 GCF_000576225.1 Methylibium sp. T29-B
GGCCCGCGCGACAGCCCGCGCGACAGCCTGCGCGATCGGCGTCGCGCGCCACCACGCTTGGCGCGCTGCTTGTAGGCCGACCAGGTGTCGAGCGCACGCGCCAGCCAGCGGTAGTGGCGCAGCTGCGGCTCGGTCAGCACGAACAGGCGGCCGAGCAGGGCGGTGCCGAGCAGCTTGGCCGCGGCGATCAGCGCCAGGCCCAGCGCCGCATGACCGGCGTGGACGAGCCCCAGCGCGAGCAGCTTGACGGGCAGCAGCCCCAGCGTCGGCGCCAGGAACAGGGTCAGCGCGAGCGCGGCGGCGCCCGCCGCAGGCGGTCCTCCAGGCGCGCGATCGGCGGCCAGCGGGCCAGGCGGCCGAGTGCGCGCGACAGCGGTCGCCAGCCCCATTCCTCGAACAGGATCAGCAGCGCGACCGGCACGCCGGCAATGGCGCGCAGCGAGCGCCCCAGCCGGGCGAGGGCGCGGTTCACGCCGGTTCGACGCGGCGCAGCCAGGTGCGCACGATGGCCGCGCCCAGCGGGCCGGCCACCTCGGCGACGAAACGGCCGAAGTCCACGTGGGCGCTGTCGTCGGCGCAGTCGGACAGCGTGCGCAGCACTGCGAAGGGGAGGTCGCAATCGAGGCAGACCTGGGCCACCGCCGCCCCCTCCATCTCCACGGCCAGCGCATCGGGCAGTTCGGTGCGCAGGGCGGTGCGCTCGAGCGAGGTCGCGACGAAGCGGTCACCACTGACCACCAGGCCCTCGTGCACACGCGGGCGGTCGATGCCGAGTGCGGCGAAGCTGGAGTCGAGCCCGATGCGCTCGGCCTCCAGTGCGTCGCGCGCCGCGCGCACCAGCGCGTCGCTGAGGTCCGCGTCGGTCGGGAAACGCGAGCGGCCGGTCAGCGGCACTTCGTGGCGCGGAAACAGCGGCGAGGCGTCCATGTCGTGCTGCAGCAGCTCGCGCGCGACCACCACGTCGCCGATCGACGCTGCGGGCTGCAACGCGCCAGCCACGCCGGTGAACACCAGCGCATCGACGCCGTAGCGGTCGGCCAGCAGCAGCGCGGTGGTGGCCGCGGCCACCTTGCCGATGCCCGAACGCACCAGCACCACCTCGTGGCCATCGAGCCGGCCGCGGTGGAAGGCCCGGCCGGCATGGTGCTCGGTCACGGGCGATTGCAGCGCCGCGAGCAAGGTGCGCAGTTCCTCTTCGAGAGCCGCGACGAGTGCGAAGCGCAACCCCATGGCGGGTCCTGTCAGTGCGTGCTGCCGATCAGGGCAGCAGCAAGGCGCGCCGCGCGGAGCGAGCCACTGCGGTCCCCTTGGCGCGCTCGATCTCGGTCAGCAGGTCGCGGGCCACCGATTGCAGGCCGACCAGACCATCGGCCTTCTCGATCGCCAGCACGAAGCGGTAGCCCTTCATCAGGCCCAGGTGCTGCTTCGCCAGGCCGGGCAGCAGGTCGTAGAGGTCCGAGTAGGACAGCGACGACGCCTCCAGCGCGCCCGGGCCGGTCGCGGTGGCCGTGGCGGCGGACGGTGCGGGTTCGGCCGGTGGCAGGCTCGGCGCGACGCTTGGGCCACCGAGCGGGCTCACGAGGCCGGCATCGACGAGCGTCTGCAGGTCTGCGGCGCTGGCGCCCTGCACCATGGACACCCAGTTCGCGCCGTCCCGGCTGGGATCGATGATCAGCAGCAGATTGCGGGCGGTGCGTGTCAGTGCGTGGACGCGGGCGCGGATCTCGGCGCGGCCCGTCTCAGTCTTCGTGTAGCGATCGGCCATCGTGCATCAACAGCTTGCTCTGCCTCGGTACGATCCAGCGCGCAGTGTACGGGCCGACTTCGGCCAGCGTGCCGCGGTGGGTGACGATAGACCGAAGCCCGTGACCCTGCGCACGCCGTGGCGTCGCGGCTCAGGCCTTGTCGCGCAGCTCGCGGCGCAGGATCTTGCCGACCGGCGTCTTGGGCAGCTCGGTGCGAAATTCGACGATCTTCGGCCGCTTGTAGCCCGTCAGGTTGGCCTCGCAATAGGCGCGCACCTGTTCCTCGGTGACCGCGGGGTCGCTGCGCACGATCACCAGCTTGACTGCCTCGCCGCACTTGGCGTCCGCCACGCCGATGGCGGCGCACTCCAGCACGCCCGGCATCTGCGTCACCACTTCCTCGACCTCGTTCGGGTAGACGTTGAAGCCGCTCACCAGGATCATGTCCTTCTTGCGGTCGACGATCCTGAAGTAGCCGCGCTCGTCGACCACGCCGATGTCGCCGGAGCGGAAGTAGCCGTCGGCCGTCATCACCTTCGCGGTCTCGTCGGGACGCTGCCAGTAGCCGGCCATCACCTGCGGGCCCTTGATTGCGATCTCGCCCGGCGTGCCCGGCGGCACCTCGTGGCCGTCGTCGTCGATCAGCTTCAGCAGGGTGTTGGGCATCGGCAGGCCGATGTTGCCGCTGTAGGCGCTGCTGTCGACCGGGTTGCAGGTGGCCGAGGGCGAAGTCTCCGACAGGCCGTAACCCTCCACGATGGGGCAGCCGGTCTTCTCGAGCCAGAGCTTGGCGGTGGCGCTCTGCACCGCCATGCCGCCGCCGACCGAGATCTTCAGATGGCTCCAGTCGACGCTGCCGAAGTCGGCGTGATGCGCCATCGCGTTGAACAGCGTGTTGACTGCCGGGAAGCTGTGGATGCGCTCGCCGCGCAACTGCTTGAACATCGTCGGCAGGTCGCGCGGGTTGGCGATCAGGATGTTGCAGCCGCCCATGCGCAGGCCCAGCATCATGTTCGTGTTGAAGCCGAAGATGTGATAGATCGGCAGCGCGCACACGGTGTTGATCTGCTCGCCGGCGGGGATCTTCTTCAGGGCCGGCTGGTACCAGGCCTCCGACTGCAGGATGTTGGCGACCAGGTGGCGGTGCAGCAGCACCGCGCCCTTGCTCACGCCGGTGGTGCCGCCGGTGTACTGCAGCACCGCGATGTCGTCCGGTCCCACCTTGGCCGCCGTGTACGACTTGCCGCGGCCGGCGGCCAGCGCGTCGTTGAAGCGCACCGCGCCCGGCAGCTCGAACGCCGGCACCATCTTCTTCAGCTTGCGCACCACGGTGTTGACGATCAGCGACTTCGGGAAGCCGAGCAGGTCGCCGAGCGCCGTGACCACCACCTTCTTCGTCGGCACCGTCGACATCACCTTCTGCAGCACGTGCGCGAAGTTCTCGACGATCACGATGGCCTTCGCGCCCGAATCCTTGAGCTGGTGCTCCAGCTCGCGGGGCGTGTACAGCGGGTTGACGTTGACCACCACGTAGCCGGCACGCAGGATCGCGGCCACCGTGACCGGGTACTGCGGCACGTTGGGCATCATCACCGCGACGCGGTCGCCGGCGGCCAGGCCCAGCGTCTGCAGGTAGGCCGCGAGCGAGCGCGACATCTCGTCGACCTGGGCGAAGCTGAAGGCCTTGCCCATGAACTTGTAGGCGGGCAGGCTGCCGAACTTCTTGAAGCTGTCGTCGATCAGCGCGACCAGCGAGGGGTACTGCGCAACGTCGACGTTGTGCGGCACGCCGGCCGGGTAGTGCTCGAGCCAGATGGGGTCCATGGGCAGCTCCATACGCGAAAAGTCATTCTGACTTCGCGCTGACAGGGCCTCTCTCAGGGAATGCGATAGCCCGTGCTGGAGCGGGCTGTCTAGGGCCCGCCGGCATCATCCCTTCGAAGCGAGGCCCCGAGCCGCGGGGCGATGGCTCACTCGATGGCCTTGACCATGTCCTCGACGACCTTCTTGGCATCACCGAAGACCATCATGGTCTTGTCCATGTAGAACAGCTCGTTGTCCAGGCCCGCGTAGCCGGCGGCCATCGAGCGCTTGTTGACGATGATCGTCTTGGCCTTGTAGGCCTCGAGGATGGGCATGCCGTAGATCGGGCTGCCCTTGGTCATCGCCGCCGGGTTCACCACGTCGTTGGCGCCCAGGATGATGGCCACGTCGGCCTGGCCGAACTCGCCGTTGATGTCCTCCATCTCGAACACTTGGTCGTAGGGCACCTCGGCCTCGGCCAGCAGCACGTTCATGTGGCCCGGCATGCGCCCGGCCACCGGATGGATCGCGTACTTGACCGTCACGCCCTTGTGCGTGAGTTTCTCGGCCAGCTCCTTGACCGCATGCTGCGCACGCGCCACCGCCAGACCGTAGCCCGGCACGATCACCACCGTCTCGGCATTGCCCAGCACGAAGGCCGCGTCGTCGGCGCTGCCGCTCTTGACCGGCCGGGCCTCGGCCTTGCCGGCGGTGGCCGCCGTGGCGTCGCCGCCGAAGCCGCCCAGGATCACGTTGAAGAACGAGCGGTTCATCGCCTTGCACATGATGTAGCTCAGGATCGCGCCCGAGCTGCCCACCAGCGAGCCGGCGATGATCAGCATGCTGTTGTTCAGCGAGAAGCCGATGCCCGCAGCGGCCCAGCCCGAGTAGCTGTTGAGCATGGACACCACCACCGGCATGTCGGCGCCGCCGATCGGGATGATGATGGTCACGCCGATCACGAAGGCCAGCGCGAGCAGCAGCGCGAAGTCCAGCTTGGACTCGCTGATCGCGTAGCCGACGATGAAGAACAGCAGCGCCAGGCCGAGCACGGCGTTCAGCGCATGCTGCCCCTTGAACACCACCGGCGCGCCCTGGAACAGGCGGAACTTGTAGCTGCCCGAGAGCTTGCCGAAGGCGATCACCGAACCGCTGAAGGTGATGGCGCCGATGGCCGCGCCCAGCGCCAGCTCGACGCGGTTGCCCACCGGCACCGCGCCGCCCTTTTCGACGATGCCGAAGGCCCAGGGCTCGACCGCCGCGGCGACCGCGATGAACACTGCCGCCAGGCCGATCATGCTGTGGAAGAAGGCCACCAGCTCGGGCATCTTGGTCATCTCGACCGTCTTGGCGCGCCACGCGCCATAGCCGCCGCCGACCACCAGGCCGACCAGGACCCAGCCAAGCCCGAGGGCCGAGCCGGCCAGCTTGACGATCAGTGCCGCGGTGGTCAGCGTGGCGATCGCCATGCCGACCATGCCGAACAGGTTGCCGCGGATCGAGGTGGTCGGGTGGCTCAGGCCCTTCAAGGCCTGGATGAAGCAGACGCTGGCGACCAGGTAGAGCAGGGTGACGAGATTGAGGCTCATGGCTTACTTCCCCTGCGCCGTCGCTGCGGGCTTCTTGTCCTTCTTCTTGAACATCTCCAGCATGCGGCGCGTGACGAGGAAGCCGCCGAAGATGTTCACCGCAGCCAGCGCCACCGCCAGCACGCCCATGGTCTTGCCTAGGCCGGTCTCGGTCAGGGCGGCGGCGAGCATCGCGCCGACGATCACGATGGCCGAGATGGCATTGGTCACCGCCATCAGCGGCGTGTGCAGCGCCGGCGTGACGGTCCACACCACGTGGTAGCCGACGTAGATGGCCAGCACGAAGATGATCAGGTTGAGGATGGTGGGACTGACGATGTCCATCTTGTTGTCTCCTGGGGATCAGAACTTGCGGACCGACTCGATGCGGTTGCCCGGCCCGAGCAGCACCACCTTGGCTTGTGCGTCGCGACCTCGGCGTCGTTCATCGGGGCGTAGGTGCAGATGATCAGCAGGTCGCCGACATGGGCCTTGCGGGCCGCGGCGCCATTGAGCGAGATCACGCCCGAGCCCGGCGGTGCCGGGATGACGTAGGTGGAGAAGCGTTCGCCGTTGTTGACGTTGTAGAGCTCGATCTGCTCGAACTCGCGCATGTCGGCGGCCTCCAGCAGGGCGGCATCGATGCCGCACGAGCCTTCGTAATGCAGGTCGGCCTCGGTCACCGTGGCGCGATGGAGCTTCGCGCGGAGCATCAGGCGATTCATGTTCTGAGCAACTGCCCGTCGCGGCACATCAGGCAGGCCTTGACGATGTCGTCCTCGAGGTCGATCTTCAGCGCCGCGGCGTCCTTCTCGAGCACGAGCTTCAGGAAGTCGAGCACGTTGCGCGCATACAGCGCCGACGCATCGGCGGCCACCAGCGCGGGCAGGTTGGTCTCGCCGACCAGCGTGACGCCGTGCTTCACCACCGTGCGGCCGGCCTCGGTCAGCGGGCAGTTGCCGCCCTGGGGTGCGGCCATGTCGACGATCACCGAGCCGGGCTTCATGGCCTTGACCATGTCCTCGGTCACCAGCACCGGCGCCGGGCGGCCCGGGATCAGCGCGGTGGTGATCACGATGTCGGCCTGGGCCACGCGCTTGGCGACCTCGACCTTCTGGCGTTCCAGCCACGACGGCGGCATCGGGCGGGCGTAGCCGCCCACGCCCTCGGCGGCTTCCTTCTCCTCGGCGGTCTCGTAGGGCACGTCGATGAACTTGGCGCCCAGCGACTCCACCTGCTCCTTCACCGAGGGGCGCACGTCGGAGGCCTCGATGACGGCGCCCAGGCGCTTGGCGGTGGCGATGGCCTGCAGCCCGGCCACCCCCACGCCCAGGATCACCACCCGCGCGGCCTTCACGGTGCCGGCGGCCGTCATCAGCATCGGGAAGATGCGCTGGTAGCGGTCGGCGCCGATCATCACCGCCTTGTAGCCAGCCAGGTTGGCCTGCGAGCTCAGCACGTCCATGCTCTGCGCGCGCGTGGTGCGCGGAGCGGCCTCGAGGGCGAAGGCGGTCAGCTTCGCGTCGGTCAGGCCCTGCAGCCCGTCCTTGTCGAAGGGGTTGAGCATGCCGATCAGCGCCGTCGACGCCGGGATCAGCGCGCGCTCGGCCACCGAGGGTGCGCGCACCTTCAGCACCAGCGGGCAGCCGAAGGCGCCGGCCGCGTCGGTGATCTCGGCACCGGCGGCCACGTAGGCCTCGTCGGTGACGCTGGCGCTCAGGCCGGCGCCCGCCTGCACATGCAGCGAGTGGCCCTGTGCCTTGAGCTTCTTGACCGTCTCGGGGGTCGCGGCAACGCGGGTTTCTCCCGCAGCCGTCTCGCGCGGCACGCCGATGCGCATGGTGCTGCCTCCTCAGGGCTTGTTGTGTTTGGGGGCGGAGCTTACACAATCCGGAGACCGTCCCCCTTACGATCGTGCATGAAACAAAGATGGAAACCTGCCGTGACCGTGGCTGCGGTCATCGAAAACCAGGGTCGTTTCCTGCTGGTGGAAGAGCAGACGCCCGAAGGCATCTGCCTCAACCAGCCGGCCGGTCACCTCGATCCGGGGGAGTCGTTGCTCGAGGCGGTGGTGCGCGAGGTGCTCGAGGAGACCGCCTGCGTGTTCACGCCGACCGCGCTGCTCGGCGTCTACATGTCGCGCTTCATCCGCAGCGCCCGCAACGAGGACGTGACCTACCTGCGCTTCTCCTACTGCGGCAGCGTCGGCGAGCCGGTGCCCGGCCGTGCGCTCGACAAGGGCATCCTGCGCACGCTGTGGATGACGCCCGAGGAGATCCGCGCCAACGCCCACCGCCACCGCAGCCCGGCGCTGCAGCGCAATGTCGATGACCACCTGGCCGGCATTCGCCATCCGCTCGGCACGGTCTTCGTCGACCCCGGCCTCTACGATCCGGTGGAAAAATCCTGAGGATGAGCGCGAAGAAGGAGCGGGTGGTGGTCGGGCTGAGCGGCGGGGTCGACTCCGCGGTCAGCGCCTGGCTGCTGAAGCAGCAGGGTCATGAGGTGGTCGGCCTGTTCATGAAGAACTGGGAGGACGACGATGACGACGAATACTGCTCGTCGCGCCAGGACTTCCTCGATGCCGCCAGCGTGGCCGACGTGATCGGCATCGAGATCGAGCACGTCAACTTCGCTGCCGAGTACCGGGACCGCGTGTTCGCCGAGTTCCTGCGCGAGTACGAGGCCGGCCGCACACCCAACCCCGATGTCCTGTGCAACGCCGAGATCAAGTTCAAGGCCTTCCTGGACCATGCCCTGCGGCTGGGCGCCGGCAAGATCGCCACCGGACATTACGCCCGGGTTCGCCGCGCACCGGCGCTCCCCGGCATGCCCGATGGGCCTCTTGACGAGTCGAGCGCCGGCGCGCTCGACCGCGTCCGGGTGCGCGAGGCGGGCGGCCGCTTCGAGTTGCTCAAGGGGCTGGACGCGAGCAAGGACCAGAGCTATTTCCTGCACCGCCTGAGCCAGGCGCAGCTGGCGCGCACGCTGTTCCCGGTGGGCGAGCTGCCGAAGACCGAGGTGCGTCGCATCGCCGCGGAGATCAGGCTGCCGGTGGCGGCGAAGAAGGACTCGACCGGCATCTGTTTCATCGGCGAGCGCCCGTTCCGCGAGTTCCTGAACCGCTACCTCGCGCACGCGCCGGGGCCGATCAAGGACGAGCGCGGCCGCACGCTCGGCGAGCACGTGGGGCTGTCCTTCTACACGCTGGGCCAGCGCAAGGGCATCGGCATCGGTGGCGTGAAGGAGCGCGGCGCGGCGCGCGGCGGGGCCGACCATGCACCCTGGTTCGTGGCCCGCAAGGACCGTCCGCACAACACGCTGTACGTGGTGCAGGGCCACGACCATCCGTGGCTGCAGTCGTTCCGGCTGGAGGCAGACGACGCCAGCTGGATCGCCGGCACCCCGCCGGCGCCGGGCGCACTGGCGGCCAAGACCCGTTACCGCCAGGCCGACGCGTCCTGCGTGCTGGCGCCGGGTGCCGACGGTCGCTTCCGGCTCGACTTCGGTGTGCCGCAGTGGGCGGTGACGCCGGGCCAGTCGGCGGTGCTGTACGACGGCGAGGTCTGCCTAGGCGGCGGCGTGATCGCCGCGGCGGCCTGAGGCTGGCGCGGCCGCAGGCCCGGGGGCCTCTGCCTCACCGCGGGCGCGCCAGGTCCAGCGTCCAGTACAGGCCGTAGCTGCTGGCGTTGTTGCGCGCGCAGGCGAGGCCGAGCTCCGTGTAGCCCGGGCTCATCAGGTTGGCGCAGTGGCCGTCGCTGGCCATCCAGCCGTCTACTACCGACTGCAGCGAACCGTAGCCGGCCCCGATGTTCTCGCCCACGCCGGACCAGGCGTAGCCCGCTGCGTCGACGCGGGCGCCGAGCGTGCTGCCGTCCGTCCCGGTGTGCGAGAAGTGATCGTGGTCGGCCATGTCGCGGCTGTGGCGGTAGGCGGCCTGGGCGAGTTGCGCGTCCAGGCCAGCGCCGGGACGGCGGCGAAGCTGCCGCGCGCGCCGCAGGTGGCTCCGGCCGCGCGGCGCGCATTGACGAGGCGCAGCGCCTCGGCCTGGAAGTCGGCGAAGCCGCAGCTGATCTCCGCGCCGGTGGCGAGCGGGGCG
>NZ_AZSN01000143.1:0-9183 GCF_000576225.1 Methylibium sp. T29-B
GCTCAGCCGGCGCCGAGGCCACCGCAGGCGGCGGGGCCACCTCGGCGACCGGCGACGCCGGCACGGTCTGGGGTGGCTCCGGCGTGCGCTGACGCCAGTACAGCAGGGTGCCGACGGCGACCACGAACGCCAGCCCGGCCACGCCATAGATCAGCTTGTTGTTCATGCTGCCAGCCTCCAGCGATACGTGCGGCATCCGCCACACCGAGGGATGGACGCCGCGCACGCCCCGGAAGTTCCGGGGTTGCCCTGCGTCCATCTTCCTCCCTCTGGCAGGCACTCGCTACCTGCCAGGTAATCGACGGACGTACCGGGCGACCCGACACTTCCTTCGCCCCCTGCAAGTACAGCGAGCCGTTCCCATCCCACCCATCCCGAGGACCCACCATGTCAGACACCAGCCTGCTTTCCCTCTCCGTCGCGCTGCTCATCGGCCTGCCGGCTTTCGGCTCCTGCATCGGCATCGGCCTGGCGACCATGAAGTTCCTGGAGAGCGCTGCGCGCCAGCCCGAGCTGATCCCGGAGCTGCAGACGAAATACTTCCTCGGCGTCGGCGTGACCGACGGAGCCTTCATCATCGCAACCGGGATCGGCCTGTGGTTCGCCACGGCCAACCCGTTCAAGGGCTGACCGAGCCAAGGAGAACTCCGCATGAACCAGCCGCCGGCAGCGCACGCCGTCCGTCACCGCCCCTCGATGGGCCCGCCGCGGCACGACCGGCTGATCGGCCCCGCGCTGCGTGCCTGGCGCGACAAACGGCGCCTGAGCCAGCTGGCGCTGGCGCTGGATGTCGGCGTTTCGACGCGGCACCTGAGCTTCGTCGAGACCGGCCGCTCACGCCCGAGCGCCGAGCTCGTGATGGCCTTGGCCGAGCGGCTGGAGCTGCCGCTGCGCGAGCGCAACGAGCTGCTGCTCGCCGCCGGCTTCGCACCGCGCTTCCCGGAGACGCCGCTGTCCTCGCCCGATCTCGATGGCGTGCAGCGCGCGCTGCGCCGCCTGCTCGATGCCCACGACCCCTATCCCGGCGTCGCGCTGGACCGGCACTGGAACGTGGTGCTGGCCAATGCCGCTGCGGCGCGGCTGGTCGCGGCGCTGCCCGATGCGCTGCGGAAGCCTTCGGTCAACATGATCCGCGCCGGCCTGCATCCGCAGGGCTTCGCAGCCGTCACCGCGAACTTCGACGAATGGGGTCGCCACCTCGTCACCGAGCTTGCGCAGCTCGCGGAGTCCAGTGCAGACGCCACGCTGGCCGCGCTGCTGGCGGAAGTGTCGGCCTACCCCAACGTGCGCGCGCTGCTCGCCCGGCCGGCCGCCCCGGTGCCCACCGAGCACCGCCTGCTGCTGCCCTGCGTTTTCGATCTCGGCGGCACGCGGCTCACCTTCTTCACCACGCTGGCACGGCTCGGCTCGCCGCGCGACGTGACGCTGTCCGAGCTGAGCGTGGAGCTGTTCTACCCAGCCGACGGTGCGACCGAAAAGGCGCTGCGCCACGCCCTCTAACGCCTTGCGGTCGGGCCTACAGCGTGTGGGTCACCAGCATGAAGTCCGGGTCGTCGGCGAAGCGCTTGACCGCGAAGCCCAGCGAGCGCATGAGCTTGAGCATGTCGGCGTTGTTGGCGAGCACCAGCCCGTCGATCTCGCTCAGGCCCTTCTCGCGCGCCACGTCCATGATGCTTTCCATCAGGCGCGAGCCGATGCCGCGGCCGTTGAAGTCGTCGGCCACCACCAGCGAGAACTCGCAGGTCGAGTGGTCGGGGTTGGTGATGTAGCGCGACACGCCGACGATGCGCTCGGCCTCGGTCATCTCGCCGTCGGCCCCCGCGTTGCGCTCCTTGACAACCGCCACCAGCGCCATCTCGCGGTCGTAGTCGATCAGCGTGAAGCGTGCGAGCATCGACGGCGACAGCTCGGTCAGCGAGGACACGAAGCGGAAGTAGCGGCTCTCGGGCGACAGGTGCAGCACCAGGTCCTGCAGCATCTGCGCGTCGTTCGGCCGGATCGGGCGCACCGTGTACTCGCCGCCACCGCGCAGCGGCCAGACCTGCTCATAGCGTGTCGGGTAAGGCAGGATGGAGAGGTGCGAGTACGGGTTGGTGCGGCCACCCGCCGCCTGCGGCGCGCTGTCGATGACGATGCGCGCATCCACCGCCACCGCGCCGGATTCGTCGACGATGATGGGGTTGATGTCCATCTCGCGCAGCTGCGGCAGCTCGCACACCATCTCCGACACGCGCAGCAGCACCTGCTCCAGCGCGTCGAGGTTCACCGCGCTGGCGCCGCGCCATTCGCCCAGGGTCTCGGCGACGCGCGAGCGCTCGATCAGCCGGCGCGCCAGGAAACGGTTCAGCGGCGGCAGCTCCATCGCGCGGTCGTTGATCAGCTCGATCATCGTGCCGCCGGCGCCGAACACGATGACCGGACCGAACGGGTCGTCGGTCACCAGGCCGATGTAGATCTCGCGGCCGCGCCGGGCACGCGCCATCTTCTGCACCGTCACGCCGTTGATCCGGGCGCCCGGTTGCAGCCGCGCCACCCGCTCCACCATGTCGGTATAGGTGTCGCGCGCGCTCGCGCCGTTCATGATGTTGAGCGCCACACCCTCCACGTCGGACTTGTGGCTGATGTCGGACGAATCGATCTTCAGCGCGACCGGGAAGCCCAGCTGCGTGGCGATCATCATCGCCTCGTTGGCGCTGCGCGCGAGGATGGTGTTGGTGACCGGGATGTGGAACGACGACAGCAGCGTCTTCGACTCCATCTCCGTCAGCACCTTGCGGCGCTCGGCCAGCACGCTCTCGATCACCAGCCGCGCCGCCTCGATGTCGGGCTTGGCCAGCGTGGACAGCGGCGAAGGCGTCTGCTGCAACAGCAGCTGGTTCTGGTAGAACGAGGCGATGTTGCCGAAGGCCCCGACCGCCGCCTCCGGCGTGCGGAAGCCGGGGATGCCGGCCTCGTTCAGAAGCTCGCGCGCCGCGCCGACCGACGCATCGCCCATCCAGCACGACAGCAACGGCTTGCCCATCGTGTGCTTGACCTCCACCAGCGCGCCCGCGATGTCCGCCGCATCGACGCCGACCTTGGGCGAGTAGACGGTCAGCACGCCGTCGATCTGCGTGTCGTTGCCGGCGGCGTCGATGGCGGCGCGGTAGTGCTCGGGACCGGCGTCTTCCGACAGATCGATCAGGTCCGACAGCGAGGCCAGCGGCGGCAGCTGCGGCGCCAGTGCAGCGGCCGACTCGGCCGACAGCCGGCCCAGGTGCAGGTACAGCTCGTTGACCCAGTCCGCCGCCAGCACGCCGGGCCCGCCGCCGTTGGTCACGATCGCGAGGCGCCGACCCACCGGGCGGTAGCGCGAGGCCAGGCATTTCGCGGCCGAGAACAGCTCGACGAAGGAGCGCACCCGCACCGCGCCGGCACGGCGCAGCGCGGCGTCGAACACGTCGTCGCTGCCGACGATGGCGCCGCTGTGGGTCTGCGCGGCCTCGTTGCCGGCCGGCTTGCGACCGGCCTTCAGCACCACCACCGGCTTGGCCTTGGCGGCCGAGCGCAGCGCGCTCATGAAATGGCGCGCGCTCGAGATGCCCTCGACGTAGACAACGATGCTGTGCGTCTGCGCGTCGTTGGCCAGGTAGTCCAGCACCTGAGCGATGTCCACCGAGGTGTTCGGGCCCAGGGACACGACGCTGGAGAAGCCCACCGCGTTGGTGCTGGCCCAGTCGAGCACCGAGGCGGTGAGCGCCCCCGACTGCGACACCAGCGCCAGTGAACCGGGCTTGGCCAGCGGCCCTGCCGCGCTGGCGTTGAGCTGCAGCGCAGGACGCTGGAACCCCAGCCCGTTGGGTCCCAGCAGATGGATGCCCTCGCGCTGTGCGATCTTCTTCAGGGTCGCCGCGGCCTCGGCGCCGATGCCGGCGGACACCACCAGCGCCGAGCGACAGGCGAGCCTTCCTGCGACCTCCAGTGCGGAGGCCACCTGCTGGGGCGGCAGCGCGATGACGGCCAGGTCGGCCCGGGTCTGCGCCAGCTCGGCCAGCGTGCCGGTCGCATGGATGTCCAGGAACTGCAGCGCGCCGGCATAGGGCTGTGCCCGCAGGGCCTGGTGCAGCACCCGGGCCTGGGGCGTCTGGCCGGTCGGGTCGTCGGGCGCCCCGGCCAGCACGATGATGGATTCGGGCGAAAAGAGCGGGGTGAGGAAATGCTTGTCCATGAGGTCCAGTCTGCGCCGATCGGAGCGCCGGGCGTGCACCGCGGCATGCAGCGACCTTCGGGGCATCGGATGACACGGCCCTGACAACGCCCTCCCCAGGCGCAGTGCTCTGCGCCAAAGGGTGCCGCAGACGGACGTCAGACCAGCAAGGCCACCACGAAGATGCCGATCATCATGAACGAGATCGCGATCTTGGCGACCAGCCCCGCCATGACGCCCAGCCAGGTGGCGAAGCCCACCCGCACCGCGCGCTGCTCGTCGCGACGCGCCACGTACTCGCCGACGGCCGCGCCGACCAGCGGCATGAAAAGCACGCCGACCAGGCCCATGAAGATGCCGGCCACGGTGCCGAGCGCCGCACCGAAGATCGCTTCCCGGCTCGCGCCGGCGCGGCGCGCGCCCAGCAGCCCGGCCACGAAGTCCGCCGCCCAGGCCACCACCGCCAGCACGCCGACGGCAGCGAGGCTGCCCCAGCCGACACGCGCGAAGTCGTCGATCCAGGCGCCGAGCAGGATGCCGGCCAGCACCAGCAACGTGCCGGGCAGCGCCGGCAGCACCGTCCCCGCCAGCCCCGCCACGATGAGCGCGACGCTCAGGATCCACAGCCAGCTGTCGCCCATGTCGAGCCCTTCCGCACGAGTTGTTCACGGACAGATGGCGTTCGCGCGCCGGAGTTCAACCGACGGGAGCCTCGGCGAGCCGATGCCGGGCCGTGATCGCCCTCAAGACCCCGGCCCTTCCAGCCGATAAGTCAGCGGACTCACCGCTCATGGTGACGCTCCCGAAAGGAACTGCCTTGCCTCCCGCCTTGACGATCACCGGCCTGCAGGACGAGACGCTGCGCACCTCGCTGTGCCTGATGCGTGTCCTCGAGAACAAGCAGATGGGCATGCACGCCGGGGAGTACCGCGCCGCCGCGGCCGAGCTGAGCGGCGCGCTGCACGCGCTGGCGACCGACGACCTGCGGCTGGTGGCGCGCAGCATGATGCCGGTGCTGTGCGAGCTGGCCGAGAACGTGCTGTTCGAACGCGCGCACCGGCTGGTGCTGGGCGGCAGCGCCGAGCGTGAACGCGCGCTGCAGGTGTCCGAGGCGCTGTGGGCCCGGATCTGACCTGAGCCGGTCGGCGCCGCCCACGGCGGCGCGGCCAAAGAAAAAGCCCGCAGGCAGACTGGAGGACCAGGGCCGCGGCTCATCTACCGAACGCACATCGCGCTGAGCAGCACGAGGCGACGGGTTCTTTCGGCGCAGGTGACGGGTTCCTGGGTCCGCCCAATCGTGCGGTCGGTTTGTCGCCGAAGTGACTGCACTGTAGTTCGATTCGCGCAGGATCGATCCCCTGAACAGCACCGCCACGCGGGCCCAGTTCGGGCGATCGGTGCCCCTTCGAGAACGACAAGACGCGGAGACATGAGATGCCCAACAAGGTTCTGATCGCCGGCGCCAGCGGCGTGGTCGGTGCGGCCGCGGTCGAAGCCTTCCTCGCCGGAGGCTGGGAGGTGGTGGCGTTGTCGCGGCGGCGGCCCGAGCTGACGCACGAGCGGCCCTATACCCACCTCGCGGTCGACCTGCGCGATGCCGCGGCCAGCCGCGCCGCGCTCGGCGCACTGACCGGCATCACCCACGTCGTCTACGCCGCGCTGTTCGAGAAGCCCGGTCTGATCGCCGGCTGGAGCGAACGCGACCAGATGGAGACCAATCTGGCGATGCTGCAGAACTGCCTGGCGCCGCTCACCGGCGCGGGCAGCGGCCTGCGCCATGTGAGCCTGCTGCAGGGCACCAAGGCCTACGGCATCCACCTGCACCCGATGCCGATCCCGGCGCGCGAGCGCGCGCCGCGCGATCCCCACGCCAACTTCTACTGGCTGCAGGAGGACTACCTGAAGGAACTGGCGGCGGCGCGGCACTTCGACTTCACCATCCTGCGCCCGCAGCTCATCATCGGCGCGGCCTACGGCGTCGCGATGAACCTCGCACCGGTGATCGGTGCCTACGCCGCCGTCTGCCGCGAGCTCGGCGAGCCGTTCGGCTTCCCGGGCGGCGTGTCCTATGTGTGGGAAGCGGTCGACGCGCGCCTGCTCGCCAATGTCTTCGTGTGGGCCACCTCCAGCCCGAAGGCGGTCGGCCAGCACTTCAACGTGACCAACGGCGATGTCTTCGAGTGGCGCAACGTGTGGCCGGCGATGGCCGCGACGCTGGGCGTCGAGCCCGGTCCGGACCGGCCCCGCGCGCTGGGGCAGTTCCTGCCCGGGCACGCCGCGGTGTGGGACCGCATCGTGGCGAAGCACGGCCTGCGACCGGTGGCGCTGCCGGCGCTGCTCGGCGAATCGCACCACTACGCGGACTTCTGCTTCGCACACGGCGCGACCGAGCCGCCGCCGCCCGCCTTCGTCAGCGCGATCAAGCTGCGCCAGGCCGGCTTCCACGAGGTGTGCGACAGCGAAGACATGTTCTGCCACTGGCTGCGCAGCTTCATGGCGCGCGGCATCCTGCCGCCCGCCTGAGCCCTAGCGAGCGGCCGGCAGCCCCTGCAGGATGCTGCCGCGCACCGGCGCCGCCGTGAGGGTGCGCCGGAGCAGCCGCCAGGACCACGCTCGCGCCGGTTCCAGGGCAGCAGCGACAGGCCGCGGGCCAGCAGGCAGTAGCCGAACAGCACCTGGGCCGTCGTGCCGATGGCAGGCACCCAGAACAGCCCCTTCATCGGCGGCCACGCGGCCAGCAGCAGCAGGCCCGTGAAGGCCAGCCGCACCTGCACCGGAAAGGCCGCAAAGCGGCCCTCGCGCCAGCGGAAGTGCAGGACCTGCAGCGCACTCAGCGCGGTGGCGGCGTGGAAGGCTCCGGCCCACCCCGCCAGCCCCGCGATCAGCAGCGCCGCCGTCACGGCCCAGTACCACCAGCTCAGTTCCCGATACATCAGCATCACGGCGGCCTCCTGCTGCTCGCACATCAACATCGGCTCAGAAGCTCAGCGTGGCCGCGCCGCGCTTGATCAGCTCGTGCATCACGCTGGAGCCGGCGATCACCACGCCTTCGATCAGCTGCTCCTGGGCATAGCCGCGGCTCTTCACGCACGGCGTGCAGGCCCACAGCGTGCCGCCTCGCGCGACGAAGTCGCGCAGCATGTCCGCCAGCGGTTCGAGCGGCTTCACGTGGGTCGTGTCCGACGCACCGCGCCGCACGATGTCGACACCCGAACTGGTGAGAAAGATCGACACCTTCAGGCCGGCCGTCATCCCGCCGAGCGCGATGACCATCCCCGCCGAGGACAGCTCGTGGTCGATGCCATGCGTGATCACCACCACCAGATCTCTCGATTCCGTTGCCATTGACAGCCTCCTTGCTGCATCCTTGATGACGTCAGCTTAGGTCGATCGCCCCGAGGAAGCCATGACCGAAATGCCGCCCGTCTTGCCCGAAACGCCGCCGGCCTCGCATGCGTCCGATCTGCTGTCGGACCTGCTCGGGAGCATGCACCTGGCCGGCATGGTGTTGTTCCGCGCCGCGTTCCGCGAGCCCTGGTCGGTGCTCACGCCGGGGTCGGCACAGCTGGCGCGGGTGCTGCCGTTCCGCACCGAGCACATCGTTCCCTTCCATGTCATCGCCACCGGCCGTTGCCGGCTGGCGCTGCCCGGGCGCGAGCCGGTGTGGCTGCGCGAAGGCGATGCCGTGCTGCTGCCCTACGGCGACAGCCACCGTCTCGAAGGCCTCGAGGAGACCGCGCCGGTGCAGGTCGGCCAGCTGCTGCCCTGCCAGCCCTGGAAGGACATGCCGCAGGTGGAGCACGGCGGCGGCGGTGCCGTCACGCACATCATCTGCGGCTTCCTGCAGTGCGACGAGCTGCTGTTCCGCCCCATCCTGCGGCATCTGCCGACCCTGCTGCACGTGAGTCCCGACGCCACGCCGGCCGACCACTGGCTGGGCAGCACCATCCGTCACACCGCCGCCGAGGCCAGCCGGACCACGCCGGGCTCGCGCAGCATGCTGCCGCGGCTGACCGAGCTGATGTTCGTGGAGATCCTGCGCAAGCACATGCAGGGCCTGTCGGACGACGAGAACGGCTGGTTCGCCGCCTGCAGGGACCCGGTGACCGGCTCGGCCCTGAAGCTGCTGCACGATGCGCCGCTGCAGGACTGGAGCGTGGAGCGGCTGGCACGCGCGGTCGGCGTCTCGCGCACGGTGCTGGCCGAGCGCTTCCGGCACTACCTCGACCAGCCGCCGATGCAGTATCTGGCGCACTGGCGGCTGCAGCTCGCCGCCCAGCAGCTGAAGACCGGCGACCAGCCGCTGAAGACCATTGCCGACCGGGTGGGTTACGAGTCGGAGGCCGCCTTCAGCCGCGCGTTCAAGCGCCACTTCGGCCTGCCGCCCGGCAGCTGGCGGCTGCGGCAGGGCACGCGCTGAGCCAGGGCCGCGGTCGGCATCAGCGCGCGCCGGCCTCCTGCTCGATCAGCCGCTGCAGCAGGCGGCGCACCTTCACCGGCGCGACGTCGTTCGTCATCAGCACCGGGTTCAGGCCGAAGAAGTCGGTGGTGTCCATCTCGTTGTGGATGGCCTGGATGATCGGCCCGTCCTCGGTCTCGAAGGCGGTGTGCATGGCCTGGATCTTGGCCGCGTTGTAGCCCGCGTCGTCGACGACGTGGTTGCGCCGTGTGGCGAAGAAGTAGTGGGTGGTATTCGCGGTCTCCGGCGTGCAGGTGTGCAGGTCGTACTGGCCGATGCAGTTGACCAGGTCGAGCGCGCCATCGTTCTGCGTCGCCCCGACCGAGAGCTGGATGTTGGCCGGCGGGCTCCAGCTCACCTCGATGAAGTGCCGGGCCTGCGTCTTCGGTTCGGGCAGGAAGTCCGCCAGGATCAGCAGCGGCGGCGTCTGCTGCCATTCCCAGCGGGCGGCGACCGACTCGGTGCCCTCGCGCAGCTTCGGGATCTGCGGCGACAGCTGCCCGCGCGTGGTGATGATCTCGCCATGCACATGGTCGAC
>NZ_AZSN01000144.1:0-9125 GCF_000576225.1 Methylibium sp. T29-B
CGCCCGTGCCGGTCCACTGGCCGGGCCACAGCGGCCAGTTACAGCGGGCCTGCACATGCACCGTCTGACCGTTGGGCAGCGCCATGCGCATCGGGGCGCCCGTCAGCGCACGGCCGCGGTCGACGATGGCACCGAGCGGCGTGCCCAGCAGGCTGGCCACGGTGTGCATGCGCAGCGCGGCGCCGCTCATGCCCAGCAGGTCGAGCGCACTGCGGTTGGCGCCGAGCAGCCGGCCGTCGCGGTCGATCGCGAGGATGCCTTCGAGCAGCGTGCCGATGAACTCCATGCGCGGATGGATGTGCAGACGGAGCGCGTCGCTGAAGTCGTCGTTCAGCCAGTGGTTCTCGATCATGCGCGCCGACATCTTGACCAGCCCCATGGTGTGCTGGTGGTAGCCGCGCCGGTCGCCCGACACGTCGAGCACGCCCAGGATGTTGCCGCGCGGGTCGAGGATGGGCGCGGCCTGGCAGGTCAGGAAGTGGTTGGCGTGCATGAAGTGCTCGTCGGCATGCACCAGCACCGCGGTCTCGTCGACCAGCGCGGTGCCCATGCCGTTGGTGCCCTTCGTGCACTCGGCCCAGTTGACGCCGGGCGCCAGCGCCACCTTGCCGGCCTTTTCGAGGAAGTCTTCGTCGCCGATGGAGTGGAGGATGGTGCCCTGCGCGTCGGTCAGCACGACCATGCTCTGGGTCTTCACGATCTGGTCGAACAGCAGTTCCATCACCGGCGCCGCGTGGGCGAACAGGCGGCGGTTGCGCTCGCGGGTGATGGTGAAGTCGGCGCGGCCGAGCGGTGTGTAGTCGGGCGCGCCGATGCGGCTCAGGCCCAGCGCGGCACAGCGCTCGTGGGATTCGTTGATCGACAGCACATGCTCGCCGTCGAGGGGCAGGGCGCTGGCGATCGGCCGCTGGGCCGCCTCTTCGCGGCGGCGGCGGCTGGTACTCGGGGTGGGGTGCACGCTGGGGATCGACATCGAGGCCTTCCTTTCATGCCGCCATCGGCGGCCAGTGTCCCGGGCGGGCGGCGATGCCTCGCCCGGAGAACGGATCAGCGCCAGATCGGGCGTGGGACTTCACATTCATTGTGATCCTGCTCGTCCCGGAAGATATGGAACTCGTGTTCAATTTCGACGCACGAGGCGGTGGCGCGCGCGGCGGCCCGGCGGGTCAGGCGGCCGGACCCTGCGACGCCCGGAAGCACCGAGCGATTGCTCCCACCGGCCGGTCGACTTGCTGAAGGGGAGCAATTGTTCTGCGCCGGATCAGGGTAAGCACCGGATATGAAGCGGGATGTTCAATCCAGAACATAGGCAGACTTGTTCCTAGCGCCGGGCGGAGGTTTGCTCGCGCGCACGGGAATTCGATCCGATCACGAACCGCCAGCGGAGACGCCAGCCATGCAGAAGACCCTCCACCTTGACCCCGAGAAATGCACTGGCTGTCTGCAGTGCGAGATGGCCTGTTCCTTCGAGAACTACGCCGTCTACGCGCCGAGCAAGTCGCGTATCAAGGTGTTCGACTTCCATCACACCGGCCGCAAGGTGCCCTACACCTGCACCCAGTGCGACGAGGCGTGGTGCCTGCATGCCTGCCCGGTGGAGGCGATCACGATCGACGGCGCCACCGGCGCCAAGATCGTCAACGAGACCACCTGCGTGGGCTGCAAGGTCTGCACCATCAGCTGCCCATTCGGCACCATCAACTACGTGCAGGAGACCGGCAAGGTCCAGAAGTGCGACCTGTGCGGCGGCGAGCCGGCCTGTGCCGAAGCCTGCCCGACGGGCGCCATCACCTACGTCGACGCGAACTGGACCGGCCTGAACAAGATGCAGGCCTGGGCCGACAAGCTCGGCAACCAGAACGCAGCGGCTTGAGGAGAACACTATGTCTTGGGCTGGAAAGATCCTTCGCGTCAACCTCACCGCCGGCACCGTTTCCTCGGAGCCGCTGAACATGGAATGGGCGCGCGCCTACCTGGGCTCGCGCGGCCTGGCCACCAAGTACCTCGTCAGCGAGATCGACCCCAAGGTCGATCCGCTTGCGCCCGAGAACAAGATCATCTGGGCCACAGGCCCGCTGACCGGCACCATGGCCTCGACCGGCGGCCGCTACACCGTGGTGACCAAGGGCCCGCTGACCGGCGCGATCGCCTGCTCCAACTCGGGCGGCTACTGGGGTGCCGAGCTCAAGTTCTCCGGCTGGGACATGGTGATCTTCGAAGGCAAGTCGGCCAAGCCGGTCTACCTGTCGATCGAGGACGACAAGGCCGAGCTGCGTGACGCCTCCCACCTGTGGGGCAAGAGCGTCTGGCAGACCGAGGAGATCATCAAGAAGCAGCACCAGGACCCGCTGACCCGCGTGTCGAGCATCGGCCTGGCGGGCGAGAACGGCGTGCTGTATGCGGCGGTGGTGAACGACCTGCACCGTGCGGCCGGCCGCTCGGGCGTGGGCGCGGTGATGGGGTCGAAGAACCTGAAGGCCATCGCGGTGCGCGGCACCAAGGGGGTCGGCAACGTCGCGAACCCGAAGGAATTCATGAAGGTGACCTTCGAGAAGAAGAAGATCCTCGCCGACAACGCCGTCACCGGCCAGGGCCTGCCGACCTACGGCACCCAGGTGCTGATGAACGTGATCAACGAGATCGGCGCCTCGCCGACGCGCAACCACCGCGACGTGCAGTTCGAGGGCGCCAAGGACATCTCCGCCGAGGCGATGGCCACGCCGCGCAAGACCGACGGCAAGAAGCCGCTGGTCACCAACCAGGCCTGCTTCGGCTGCACCATCGCCTGCGGGCGCATCCAGAAGATCGACCAGAGCCACTTCTCGGTCGAGAACAAGCCGCAGTACTGGGGCGCCTCCGGCGGCCTGGAGTACGAGGCGGCCTGGGCGCTGGGCAACGCCAACGGCGTGAACGATCTCGACGCGCTGCAGTACGCCAACGTGCTGTGCAACGAGCAGGGCATGGACCCGATCTCCTTCGGCGCGACCATCGGCGCGGTGATGGAGCTCTACGAGATGGGCGTGCTGACCAAGGAGCAGCTCGGCACCGACGCGCCGTTCGGCTCGGCGCGCGCCTGGTGCACTTTGCCGAGATGACCGCGCAGGGCGTGGGCTTCGGCAAGGAGATCGGCCTGGGCTCGGCGCGGCTGACCGCGAAGTACGGTCACCCCGACCTGTCGATGAGCGTCAAGGGCCAGGAGTTCCCGGCCTACGACAGCCGCGGCATCCAGGGCATGGGCCTCGCGTATGCCACCTCCAACCGTGGCGCCTGCCACCTGCGCGGCTACACGGTCGCCTCGGAAGTGCTGGGCATCCCGGTCAAGACCGACCCGCTGGTCGCCGAGGGCAAGCCGGAGCTGGTGAAGGCCTTCCAGGATGCCACCGCCGCCTTCGACTCGGCCGGCATCTGCATCTTCACCAGCTTCGCCTGGGGCCTGGCCGACGTGCAGCCGCAGGTCGCGGCGGCCTGCGGCGAGGAGTTCACGCTGGAGAAGCTGAACGAGATCGGTGAGCGCGTGTGGAACATGGAGCGCGACTTCAACAACCAGGCCGGCTTCACCGCGAAGGACGACACGCTGCCCAAGCGCCTGCTGACCGAACCGGCGAAGACCGGTCCGGCCAAGGGCCTGGTGAACAAGCTGCCGGAAATGCTGCCGCAGTACTACGAGGTGCGCGGCTGGGACGCCGGCGGCCAGCTCAAGCCCGAGACACGCGCACGCCTGGCCTATGAGACACGTGATCCTCGGCGCCGGCCCCGCCGGCGTCATCGCGGCCGAGACGCTGCGCAAGCACGCGCCGTACGACAGCATCACGATCGTCGGCGACGAGCCGGAACCGCCGTACTCGCGCATGGCGATTCCTTACCTGCTGATCGGCAAGGTGGGCGAGGACGGCACCTACCTGCGTCGTGACGCGGACCAGTTCCGCAAGCTCAACGTCACGGTGCTGCGCCAGCGCGCGACCCACGTCGACGCCGCCCGGCGCACGGTGACGCTGGACAACGGCAGCATCCTCGGCTTCGACAAGCTGCTGATCGCCACCGGCTCCAAGCCGGTGCGTCCGCCGATCCCCGGCATGGACCTGCCGGGCGTGCAGCCGTGCTGGACGCTGGAGAACGCGCGCCACATCGCCGAGCTGGCGCAGCCCGGTGCCAAGGTGCTGCAGATGGGCGCCGGCTTCATCGGCTGCATCATCATGGAAGCGCTCGCGCTGCGCGGCGTGGAGCTGACCGTCGTGGAGATGGGCGACCGCATGGTGCCGCGCATGATGGGGCCGGCCGCCGGCAACATGATCAAGGCCTGGTGCGAGAAGAAGGGCGTGCGCGTGTTCACCGGCACCCGCGTCGAGGCGATCGAGGCGGCGAAGTCCACCGTGGCTTCGCCGTCGGCGGCGGCTCCGGCCTCGGCCGAGGGGGGGTTCATCGCCCGCGCCGCGGCGATGCTCGGCCTCGGCGGCAAGAGCCCGGCACCGCCCGCGCCCGACTGGCGCGAAACGGCACCGGCGCCGCGCGGCAGCGCGATGAGCGTGCGGTTGTCGAACGGGCAGACGGTGGAGGCCGACCTGGTGATCAGCGCCACCGGCGTGAAGCCCAATGTCGCCTTCCTGAAGGACTCGGGCATCGAGTGCGGCCAGGGCGTGCTGGCCGACGAGCGCCTGCAGACCAATGTGCCGGGCATCTACACCGCCGGCGACTGCGCCGAGGCCTTCGACCTGGCGACGAAGACGCGCGTCATCAGCGCGATCCAGCCCAACGCCGCCGACCAGGCTACGTGGCCGCGATGAACATGCTCGAACGCGGCGCGGTGCTCAAGCGCGTGCCGCAGATCAACGTGCTCGACACGCTGGGCCTCATTTCGGCCAGCTTCGGCGACTGGCAGGGCGTGCCCGGCGGCCAGCAGGCGGAGCTTACCGACCGTGAGGGCTTCAAGCTCCTCAGCCTGCAGTTCGACGCCGACCGGCTGGTCGGCTGCAACAGCATCGGCTGGACCGAACATGTGGGCGTGATGCGCGGGCTGGTGGAGGGCCGCGTGAGGCTGGGCGAGTGGAAGGAGAAGCTGATCGCCGACCCGACGCGCCTGACCGAGGCCTACATTGCCCAGGGGCAGGCGCAGGCGCGCTGGGCCCAGGCCGGCGCGCACGTGTGAGCCGGATCCGGGCGATGATCGCCGCATGAAGATCAGCTTCAAGCTCTACGCCACGCTCACCGACTACCTGCCTGCCGAGGCCCGCAGCGGCAACCGGGTGGAGCTCGACATCGCGCCGTCGGCGACGATCGCGGACGTGATAGCGCCCTACGGCCTGCCGATGAAGCTGGTGCACCTGGTGCTCGTCAACGGCCACTACGTGGCGCCCGAGGACCGCGCCGCGCGCACCTTCCAGGAAGGCGACGTGCTGGCGATCTGGCCGCCGATCGCCGGCGGCTGATGCAGACGCACTATCCACCGCGCTTCGAGCGCGAGATGGGCTGCACCGAGGCCGAATGGCTGGGCTGGCTGCCGGGCGCCTGCGTGCGCAGACCGCCGATCGCGCGGCGCAGGGGCAGGCCCGCGTGGACATCGGTGCGGGTCGGCTCGAGCTGCGCTGGGCGCCGCTGCCGGACCGACAGATCGCGTTGATGCGCCTGCCGCGGCTGGCGGTGCAGTTCAGCTTCACCGACGTCGACGAGGCCGACCGGCAGCGCTTCATGCGCTACTTCGACCTCTTCATGCAGCGCGGCGGCGGCTAGCCGCCCGCGCCGCACGCTTCAGGCCGCCTTGGGTGCGTAGCCGAGCACGGCCTTCACCTCGAGGAACTCGCCGAAGGCGTGGTCGCCCCACTCGCGGCCGTTGCCGGACTGCTTGAAGCCGCCGAACGGCGCCTTGAAGTCCAGCGGCACGCTGTTGATGTTCACCTGGCCGGCGCGCAGGCGCGAAGCCACCTTGCGCGTGGCTTCCGGGTCGGTGCCCGACACGTAGGCCGCCAGGCCGTAGGGCGTGTCGTTGCCGATCTCGACCGCCTGGTCCACCGTGTCGTAGCCCAGGATGGTCAGCACCGGGCCGAAGATCTCCTCGCGCGCCACCGTCATCTGGTTGTTCACGTGACCCAGCACCGTGGGCTTCACGTAGTAGCCGGTCTCCAGGCCCTTGGGCTTGCCCGGGCCGCCGGCCACCACCGTGGCGCCTTCCTCGATGCCCTTGTGGATCAGCGTCTGGATCTTGTCCCACTGCGTGGCCGAGATCACCGGGCCGAGGGCGGCGCCGCTGGCCGGGTCGCCCACCGTGGTGGCCTCGGCGGCCTCCTTGGCGATGGCCAGCGCCTCGTCGAGGCGCGCGTTCGGCACCAGCATGCGGGTGGGCGCGTTGCACGACTGGCCCGAGTTGAGCATCACGCCCTGCACGCCGGCGGTGATGGCGTGCTTGAAGTCGGCGTCGGGAAGGATGATGTTGGGCGACTTGCCGCCCAGCTCCTGGTGCACCCGCTTCACGGTCGGCGCGGCATTGCGCGCCACTTCGACACCGGCGCGCGTGGAGCCGGTGAACGAGACCATGTCGACGTCGGGGTGGCTCGACAGCGCCGCGCCCACCGTCGGGCCATCGCCGTTGACGAGGTTGAACACGCCGGCCGGCACGCCTGCGGCGTGCAGGATCTCGGTCCACAGGTAGGCCGAGAACGGCGCGATCTCGGACGGCTTGAGCACCATGGTGCAGCCCACCGCGAGCGCCGGCGCCACCTTGCAGGCGATCTGGTTGAACGGCCAGTTCCACGGCGTGATGAAGCCGCACACGCCGATCGGCTCCTTCACCATCAGTGTGGTGTCGCGCAGTTCCTGGAACTTGTAGTTCTTCAGCACGTCGAGCGCGATCTGCAGGTGGGCGATGCCCATCGCCGCCTGGGCGTCCTTCGACAGCGCGACCGGCGCGCCCATCTCCTCGGTGATGGCGGCAGCCATGTCGGCGTAGCGCTTCTTGTACTCGACGATGATGCGTTCAAGCAGCGAGGCGCGCTCGGCCACGCTGGTCTGCGAGTAGCTCGCGAAGGCCTTGCGCGCGGCCTTCACGGCACGGTCCACGTCGGCAGCCGTGCCCATGGAGATGCGACCCGCCGAGGCTTCGGTGGCCGGGTTGACGACGTCGAGGCTCTTCGCCTTGACCGGGTCGACCCAGTGGCCGTCGATGTAGAACTTGAGGTAGTCGCGCATGCGGGCTTGCTCCAGGAAGGGAAGAAAGAACACCGGGAGGCGGCGGCGCGCCCCGATGACCAGGGCGCGATGTTCAAAGAACCGTGAACTGCCGTAGCCACCCGCGCGGGTAGTTTTGTGACGCGAGTTCGCGGGTCATCCCGGTGCTGCAGGATGGGCCGGGTCGTCGGTGCGGCCCGCCGCAGCCTCGGGCCGCGGCGGCGGACGGACCATCGCGGCGCGCGCCTCGTCCAGCAACTCCAGCAGTTCGAGCGCCAGCCGGTAGGCCTGCTCCAGGGCCTCGGCCCGCGCTTGTTCATCGCCGTGCGTCGGCATCGCGGGGCCTAGTTCGTGCGGCCCAGCAGGGCGGCGCCGAGCAGCACGAACATGCCGTAGAGCGCGCGCTGGAAAGTGGGCGCCGGCAGGCGCCGTCGCAGCCGGGTGCCGACCACAGGCCGGCGAACGCGGCGAGCAGCGCCACGCCACAGTCCGTCGCATCCGGCGTGGCGGCCTGCGGGGCCGCCTGCCACAGCACCAGGCCCAGCGCGACGGTGGCCAGCGTGAAGCTGAGGCCCAGGGCCTGGACCAGTTCGTCGCGGTCCATCCGCAGCGACTGCAGGTAGGGCACCAGCGGCAGCACGAACACGCCGGTGGCCGCGGTCAGCAGGCCCGACACGGCGCCGGCCAGTGCGCCCAGCCAGTCCTCGTGCCGCGGCGCAGGGCGCGGCAGCGCAGGCCGGAGCAGGCCCCACGCGCCATACAGCAGCAGCACGGCGCCGAGCGCGAGGTGCGGCCCGCGCCCGCGCTGGCGAGGTCGGGCAGGGGGCTGAGACGGTGAAGAGCAGCAGGCCGGCCCACACCGGCCAGAGCCGGCGGCACAGCGCGCGCCAGCTCGGGCCGGCGCACTGCGCCAGGTTCGTGGCTAGCGAGGGCCACACCATCAGGGCGGCCGCGGCAGCCGGCGGCATCACCAGCCCCAGCAGCGCCATCGAGACAGTGGGCAGGCCCATGCCCGACACGCCCTTGACCGCGCCCGCCAGCGCGAAGATGGTGCCGAGAGTGGCGAGCCGTTCGATGTCCATGCCGGCATGGTCGCGGCGCGGCCTCGGGGCGTCCATCGCGCACAGGCGCAGCTATCCTTCGGCAACCGCGAAGGATGACGATGCCCAGTCCCGCCCCTCGCTCGCCCGCGCGGCGCTGCCGGCTTCCGCATCGACCCGTTCGACCTGCGCCTGTTCGGCGCGGTCGCCGAGGCCGGCTCGATCACCGCGGGCGCGCGCGAGATGCACCTGTCGCTGTCGGCGGCGAGCACGCGGTTGCAGAACCTCGAGCACGCCCTCGGCGCGGCGCTGCTCGTGCGGTCGAAGCAGGGCGTGGTGCCGACCGATGCAGGCCGCACGCTGCGCCGGCATGCCGGGCGGCTGCAGCGTGACATGGAGGCCCTGCACGCCGAGATGTCGGCCCACGCCCACGGGGTGCGCAGCAGCGTGCGGGTGTTGTGCAACACGGCGGCGATGACCGAGTACCTGCCGGCGCTGCTGGGGCGCTTTCTGGTCGCCCATCCGGACATCGACGTCGACCTGCGCGAACTCGGCAGTCCGGACGTGCTGCGGACGATGCGGCAGGAGCACGCCGACATCGGCATCGTGGCGGACTACGTCGACACCGAAGGCTTGAACACGCGCGTGTTCCGCGAGGATCGCCTGGTGGTCCTGCAACCGGCGCAGGGCAGCAGGGCGGGGCGGCGTGCGCTGCGTTTCGCCGATGTGATCGACCAGCCCTTCGTCGGCCTGCCCGCCGAGAGCGGGCTCAGCCGATTCCTGCAGGCTCAGGCGCTGCGCCAGGGGCGTGGGCTGCACCACCGCGTGCGGGTGCGCAGCCTGGACGCGGTGGCCGCGCTGGTGGCCGACGGCGCCGGCATCGCCGTGGTGCCGGCCGTGGCCGCCGCGCGGCTGGCGAGCGCACGCATC
>NZ_AZSN01000145.1:0-9115 GCF_000576225.1 Methylibium sp. T29-B
CACGGCGGCCGGCGTCGGCCCGGCGGCGGCAGCGGCCGGCGCCCCCTGGGCGGAAGCCGAACCGGCAGCGATCGCGGCGACGGCGAGGAAGAGGCGGCGTTTCATCGACAGTCCTGTGAATACGAATGATTTTCATTGTAGGACTGCCGAGGCCGGGTTCGGCCGAAGACCCTGCACCGCGGGCGCCGGATGCGGCAACGCCCGCGCGGTGCCCGTTCAGGGCACGGCGCGGGCGTTGTTTGCGGGTGCGCGGCTCAGCGCAGCGGCACGCCGGTCTTGGCCTGCACTTCCTCGCGCGTCACGCCGGCGGCCAGCTCCACGAGCTTCAGGCCCTGCGGCGTCACGTCCATCACGGCCAGGTCGGTGATGATGCGGTTCACCACGCCCACGCCGGTGAGCGGCAGCGTGCACTTGGGCAGCAGCTTCAGGTCGATGCTGCCGTCCTTCTTCTTCGCCACGTGCTCCATCAGCACGATGACGCGGCCCACGCCGGCCACCAGGTCCATGGCGCCGCCCATGCCCTTGACCATCTTGCCGGGGATCATCCAGTTGGCCAGGTCGCCGTGCTCGCTGACCTGCATGGCGCCCAGGATGCTGAGGTTGATCTTGCCGCCGCGGATCATCGCGAAGCTGTCGTGCGAGCCGAAGATCGACGAACCCGCGAGGGTGGTCACGGTCTGCTTGCCGGCGTTGATGATGTCGGCGTCGACCTCGTCCTCGGTCGGGAACGGACCGATGCCGAGCATGCCGTTCTCGCTCTGCAGCCACACCTCGATCGTCGGATCGACGAAGTTGGCCACCAGCGTGGGCAGGCCGATGCCGAGGTTGACGTAGTAGCCGTCGTGCAGTTCCTTGGCGGCGCGTGCCGCCATCTGGTCGTGGGTCCAGGGCATATCAAGCCTCCCGCTGGGCCGCCCCGAGGGAGGCTTGCGTCCCCTCGGGGGACAGGAGCGTAGCGACGTAGGGGTGGTTGTTCATCTCAGACTCCCGCCTTCTCGGTGATGGTGCGCTTCTCGATGCGTTTTTCCGGCGTGGCATTGAGCACGATGCGGTGCACGTAGATGCCGGGCAGGTGCACCGCGTCGGGATCGAAGTGGCCGGTCTCGACGATCTCCTCGACCTCGACCACCGTGAGCTTCCCGGCCATCGCCACCGCCGGGTTGAAGTTGCGCGCGGTGCGGCGGAACAGCAGGTTGCCGCTCTTGTCGGCCTTCCAGGCCTTGACCAGCGACACCTCGGGCAGCAGCGAACGCTCCATCACGTAGACGGCGCCGTCGAACTCGCGAGTTTCCTTGCCCTCGGCCACCATGGTGCCGACGCCGGTCTTGGTGAAGAAGGCCGGGATGCCGGCGCCGCCGGCGCGCAGCTTCTCGGCCAGCGTGCCCTGGGGCGTGAACTCCAGCTCCAGCTCGCCGGCCAGGAACTGGCGCTCGAACTCCTTGTTCTCGCCCACGTAGCTGGAGATCATCTTCCTGATCTGCCGCGTGTCGAGCAGCTTGCCGAGGCCGAAGCCGTCGACGCCTGCGTTGTTGGAGATCACTGTCAGGTCCTTGACGCCGCTGTCGCGCAACGCGTCGATCAGGGCCTCGGGGATGCCGCACAGGCCGAAGCCGCCGACGGCCAGCAACTGGCCGTCCTTCACGATGCCGTCGAGCGCGGCCTTCGCGCTCGGGTAGACCTTGTTCATGCAGTTCGCTCCATCGGGCGGTGACACCAGCACGCAGCGTACTACGTATCCGCATACGTACAATCGCCTAAGCAATGACTAGCGCCTCTCTTGCCGCCGTCGCCACCATCGATCACCGCGGCGCCTTCGAGCTGGCGCCGGTGGGCCTGGTGATCTCCAGCCACCGCAAGATCGTCGACTGCAACCAGGCGGTGGCCGAGATCTTCCGCTCGCCGCGCGAGGCGCTGATCGGCCAGTCCTTCGAGGTGCTCTACCCGAGCCACGACGAGTTCGAGCGCACCGGCGCGCGCATCCTGCTCAAGCTCGACCGCCACGGCCGCTACGCCGACGACCGCATCATGAAACGCGAACCCGGCAACCCGCGCGGCGAGCTGTTCTGGTGCCACGTGATGGGCCGCGCCATCAACCGCGAGACGCCGCACGAGGCCGGCATCTGGAGCTTCGAGGACCTGTCCTCGCAGCGCCCGCTCACGCCCGCCGGCCGCGCCGGGCTCACCGCGCGCGAGCGCGAGGTGGCGGCGCTGCTGATCGAGGGCCAGACCAGCAAGCAGATCGGCAAGGTGCTGGGCGTGAGCCACCGCACCGTCGACATCTACCGCGCCCGGCTGCTGCGCAAGTACGCCGCCGGCAGCACCGCCGAGCTGGTGAACAAGCTGGTGCGCGGCTGAGCCGCCGCGGCGCCGACACGCGCCGGTCACGCCGCGGTCACGACGCCGCCACGGGCGCGTCATCCAATCGGGCGGCCGGCGCACCGCCGGCGCCCGCCCCCGCCTCGTGCCCACTGGCTTCCACGTCCTCATCGCCGCGCAGTTCGTCTCGGGCCTCGCCGACAACGCGCTGCTGATCGTCACGATCGCCCGCCTCGACGAGCTCGGCGCGCCGCTGTGGTGGGCCCCGCTGCTCAAGCTCGGCTTCACGCTCGCCTACGTGCTGCTCGCGCCCTTCGTGGGCGCACTGGCCGACGCCTGGCCGAAGGCGCGCGTCATGTTCGTCAGCAACGGGCTGAAGGCCGGCGCCTGCGCGCTGCTGGTCGCCGGCGGTGACCCGCTGCTGGCCTTCACGCTGGCGGGCATCGGCGCGGCCGCCTACTCGCCGGCCAAGTACGGGCTGGTGACCGAGCTGCTGCCGCCCGCCCGGCTGGTGGCGGCCAACGGCTGGATCGAGGTGTGCACCGTCGGCGCCATCCTGCTCGGCACCGCGCTCGGCGGCCTGCTGGTCAGCCCGTCGGCGCAGACCGCCGCGCCCTGGCTTCCGCCGCTGGCGCAGGCGCTGCCGACCGGCGGCACGCAGTTGCTGCCGGCGCTGCTCACGGTGCTGGCGCTGTTCGTGTTGGCCGGCGTGCTGAACCTGTGCATCCCGGACAGCGGCGCGCGCTACCCGCGCGTGGCGCCGGGCCGGCTGCTGCGGCAGTTCGCCGACGACAACGGCCGGCTGTGGCGCGATCCGGCCGGTCGCGTTTCTCTGGCCGTGACCACGCTGTTCTGGGGCGTCGGCGCGACGCTGCAGTTCGTGGTGCTGCGCTGGGCCGAGCACTCGCTGGGGCTGGATCTGCACGAAGCCGCAGGGCTGCAGATCGCGACCGCGCTCGGCCTGATCGCCGGGGCCGTGGCGGCCGGCCGCTGGCTGAGCCTGCCGAACGCCACGCGGGTGCTGCCGCTGGGCATCGCGATGGGCCTGCTGGTGCCGTGGATGACGGTCATCGAGCAGCCGTTCGCGGCCACGCCGCTGCTGGCCGCGGTGGGCGCCTGCGCCGGCTTCTTCGTGGTGCCGATGAACGCGCTGCTGCAGCACCGCGGCCACACGCTGCTGAGCGCCGGCCGCTCGATCGCGGTGCAGAACTTCAACGAGAACCTGGGCGTGCTGGCCCTGCTGGCGCTCTATGCCGCGCTCACCGCGGCCGGCCTGCCGCTGGCGCTGCTGATCTGGGGCTTCGGCGCCCTGGTGGCGCTGGCCACGGCCGCGATCACCGCGCTGCACCGCCGCCACGCGAGCCTGGGCGCCCACCCCGCACCGCATCGCAACGCCACACCGGAGAACGCATGAAGCTGATGATCGTCACCGACGCCTGGGAACCGCAGGTCAACGGCGTGGTCCGCACGCTGAAGATGACGCGCCGCGAGCTGCAGAAGCTCGGGCACGAGGTGGAGCTGCTGTCGCCGCAGGGCTTTCGCAGCATGCCCTGCCCCAGCTACCCCGAGATCGAGCTGGCGCTGACCACGCGCCGCGGCGTCGCGCGGCGCATCGATGCCTTCGCGCCCGACTGCCTGCATATCGCCACCGAGGGGCCGCTGGGCTGGCTGGCGCGCTCGGTGGCCCGCTCGCGCGGCTGGCCGTTCACCACTGCGTACCACAGCCGCTTTCCCGAGTACGTGCACGCGCGCACGCGCCTGCCCACGGCCTGGAGCTATGCGCTGCTGCGGCGCTTCCACAACGCCGGGCTGGGCACGCTGACGCCCACGCCGGCCATCGTGGACGACCTGCGCGCCCGCGGCTTCCGGCACGCGCGCTGGTGGTCGCGCGGCGTCGACCTGGGCCTGTTCAGCGCCGACGGCCCGCGCCTGCCGCGCGCCGAGCACCCGGTGTTCCTCTACGTCGGCCGCATCGCGGTGGAGAAGCAGGTCGATGCCTTCCTGAAGCTCGAACTGCCCGGCGAGAAATGGATCGCCGGCGAGGGCCCGGCGCGCGCCCGGCTCGAGGCGCGCTATCCGGGCGTGCGCTGGTTCGGCGTGCTCGACGGCCCGGCGCTGGCCACGCTCTACCGCAGCGCCGACGTGATGGTGTTCCCCAGCGTGACCGACACCTTCGGCCTGGTGATGGCCGAGTCCATGGCCTGCGGCACGCCGGTGGCCGCCTTCCCGGTGCCGGGCCGATCGACGTGGTGGGCCGCTCCGCCGGCGGCGTGCTGCACACCGACCTGCGCGTGGCCTGCCTGCGCGCGCTGCAGCTGCCGCGCGAGGCGGTGCGCCGCCACGGCGAGCAGTACTCGTGGGAGCGCGCGACGCAGCAGTTCCTCGCGGCGCTGCGGCCGATCGACGGCCATCGCGCGTCGGAAGAGATGCTCAGCGCGGCGGAGCGTTCGCCGAACGTCGGCGCCCGAGATCCTGCATGAAGGCCTCCAGCGCCATCTCGTCGCGCGATCCGACCGGCGCCATCTCCAGCCGCATCGCGCTGGCACCGAGCGGCTGCTCGCGCGCGCACACCATCTGCTGCAGCTGCCCGCCGTAGCGCTCCGGGCGCCCCTGCTCGCGCAGGTAGAGGTTCTGGGCGCGGTAGGCGGTGCGCTCGGACTCGAGCGTCTCCTCGCAGTCGGTCTGGTACTGCGAGGCCTTGCGGCGCGACTCGAGCACGTGCACGAGTTCGTGGACGATGAAGGAGTTGTCGCGGCTGCTGTGCGGATCGAGCTCGTCGCTGACCAGGATGCGGCTGCGGGTGTGGTCGTAGATGGCCACCATGTCGGCACAGGTCTGCGGCTGCACCGGACAGACCTGCGAGCGGAGCACCGAGGCCGGCAGCAGCTGGACCGAGGGCAGCTGTTCGAACGGCACCGGGTCGTAGCCCGACAGGCGCGCGGCGGCCGCCAGCAGGTAGCTCAGGAGCGCCGCGTCGAGCATCGCCGTCCTCCGGGCCTCGGGCGCGGCCGTCCGCGCATGGACACATCATTGCCGAAGTTGGATGGCCTTGCCAGTGATCGTGGCCGACGCTTGCGGTTCGCCTGCACCGAGCGCTGCTGACCACGCCATCGGGCGAACGGCTCCGCTCGTGTCCCCCGGACGTCGGCCTCCCGGCCGCCGCCCTCCTCCTCTACCTCGCTGCGCCATTCACCCGACGTCCTGGTCGCACGTACCACCGAGAGGCGCGAAGGTCTTCAAACCTCGGCACGCCGCGGTGTATCGAAGCGCCGCGACGGGCCGCTGTGTGGAGTGAAGTAAAGGAGGAGAGCCCGACCGGAGGTCGGGCTCGGGGGACATGAACGCAACACAGCGGACCGGCGCGGCGCCAGCTCCCACGGCGCGCCTCGCACCGGAAGTGCCCGTACCTCCTCAGGCGAACAGCGGGAAGCTCTCGAAGCGCCCCCGCAGCACCGCCTGCGTGTCGGTACGACCGAACCAGCCGTCCATCACGGTGGCGTAGGTGCGGCGGAAGTCGGTGGTGTGGCGCAGGTTGTCGTCGGGCGTGCGCTCGGTCAGGCTGACCGGCCGGCCGTACTGCCCGCCCTTCACCGGCTTGCCGACGATGAACATCGGGCCGGCAGTGCCGTGGTCGGTGCCGAGGCTGGTGTTCTCGGGCACGCGGCGGCCGAACTCCGAGAACGCCATCAGCACCACGTCGTCGGCACGGCCGATGCGCTCCATGTCGCGCATGAAGGCCAGCACGCCGTCGGACACGTAGGTCAGCAGGCGCTGGTGCAGGTCGGCCTGGTGCACGTGGGTGTCGAAGGCGTTGTTGCGGTAGGCCACGTAGTAGAGCTGCGTCGGCAGGCCGGCGGCGATCAGCGAGGCGACCTTGGGCAGGTCGACCGGCAGCACGCCGTAGTCGACCGGCGTGGAGTACTTCGACCACGCCTGGCGCACCAGCTCGGAGGCGTCGCGCGCGCTGCGGGCGATGTCGCGCAGGTAGCGGCGGTTGCCGCTGTCGGAGGCCTCGGACGGCTCGACCCGGTCGAGCAGGCCGCGCTCCTCGTAGAAGCCTTCGCGGACGAACTTCTCCGGGTCGTCGAACACCACCGGCACGTGGCGCCGGCTGCGCACCGCGAGCGATTGCGTGGCGTCGATGTTGACGATGAAGTTGCTGGCGCCGTCGGGCCGCATCGCGTCGGCCAGGCGGCCGACCCAGCCGTACTCCTCGCCGCTGTTGGGCGCCGCGGTGTGCCAGTAGGCCATCGACGAGAAGTGCGAGAAGTTCGGGTTGTCGTAGCCGCAGCCGTGCACGATGGCGAGCTTGCCGTCCTTGTAGAGCCGCTCGAAACCCGCCAGGCCGGGGTTGAAGCCGTGGTGGTCGTCGATGCGGCGCAGCCGCTGGGCCGGGATGCCGAGCTTGGGCCGCAGCCGGTAGTAGGTGTCGTCGGCATACGGCACCACGGTGTTCAGGCCGTCGTTGCCGCCCGACATCTCCAGCACCACCAGGATGCGGCGCCGTTCGCTCGCCGGCACGACGGCCGGCTGCTGCGCCATCGCGGCGAACGGCGTCGGCAGCACCAGGCCGCCGAGGCCGGCCTGCAACAGCGCGCGCCGCGTCAGGGCGGCGCCGCGTGCGGGCGTGTGGGACGAAGCGCTCATCGCGGGTCCTTCCTCATCCGAGCTGGTAGTCGGGACTGGCCAGCATCAGGTGCAGCAGCATGCGCAGGCCGTCCTCCATGTAGGTGGATGCGCGGTCGATGCGGTCGGTGCCCAGCTCGCGCGTCAGGAACTCGACCCAGGCCGCGCGCTGCGCGGCGCCGACCGGTGCGCTCAGGAAGCGGCGCGTCAGTGCGTCGACCGCGTCGGCCGTGCTGCGGCTGCCGCTGGCGACGACGAGGCCGCTCAGGTCCACGCGCGCCATCGTGCGCGGAATGGGCTTCACCACCTCGACCGCCTTCTGCCAGCCGCGGTAGCTGCCGTAGCGGGTGTTGAACTCCTCGTCGCGGTCGCTCATGCGGTTGGACATGGCCATCGCCTCGCCGCCGGCCATGTCCTTGCCTTCGGGCACGGTGGCGGCGGTGATGTCGAGCCCGCGCGAGATGCGCTCGTGCACCGCGCGGATCTCCAGGCCGGTGGCGTTGCTCGGGAAGCGGTCGTTCGGCAGCGCGGTGAAGTCGGGGAACAGCACGTCGCGCGCGAAGTTGCCGCGCTCCATCAGCAGGCCCGGCGTGATCCAGCTGCGGCCGTAGGCCCAGCCGGCCACGGTGGGCGGGTACAGCAGGTGCTGGCCCAGCGCGCCGGTCACGTCGTTGAAGTCGGGCACGCCCGGCACCTCTTTCAGCCCGAGCTTGCGGTAGGTCGAGACCACCAGCTCCACCGGGCTCTTGATGCGCGTGCCCACCACCTCGGGGCTGTAGAAGTCGCGCGAGAGGAAGATGGCTTCGAGCAGCGGCGCGATCTCGTAGCGGTTGTCGCGCAGCACGGCGCCGAGGCGCCGGCGCAGCTCGGGGGTGATCTCGTCGCGCGCCAGGTAGCGGTAGATGCGCCCAGCCAGGTACTCGGCCGTGACCGGCTGCTCGAGGATCAGGTCGATGACCTGCACGCCGTCGAACGGGCCGCGGCGGCCGAACACGAGCTTGTCGCTGTCGTCGTGCTGGGCGCGGTTGACGACGAAGCGCAGGTCGTCGTAGTTCCAGCCGGTGAAGGCGCGCGCCGCCTCGCGGATGTCGCGCTCGCTGTAGTTGCCCACCCCCATGGTGAACATCTCCATGATCTCGCGCGCGAAGTTCTCGTTGGGCGCGCCCTTCACGTTCACGCCGGCGTCCAGGAAGGCCAGCATCGCCGGGTCCTGGGCCACGCCGATCATCAGCTCGCGGAAGTTGCCCAGGCCCTTGGCCTGGAACAGCTGCAGCTGCTGCAGCATCTTGCGCGCGTCGCGCACCTTGTCCTCGTGGGTGGCGAAGTGGCCGTGCCAGAACAGCGCCATCTTCTCCTCCAGCGGCCGCTGCGTGAGCAGCATGCGGTTGGCCCACCAGTAGGCGACGCGGTGCGTCTCCAGGCGGCTGGCGCGCAGCCAGTAGAAGAACTTGTTGACCACCGGCTGCAGGCGGCGGTTGCCCTCGGGCTTGGCAGCCACGCCGAGCGCCTCGCCGCGCGCCTTGGCGGCCTCGGTGGTGGCCGGCCGGCTGGCGGGAAACGGTTCGAGGCCGGGCTCGTGGATGTCGGAGGCGTCGAACGGCGGCAGGTGGCTGTTGTCGATGCCCTGCGGCCGCACCAGCGTGGCCACCGCCTGCTGCGGCGTCATCGCGGCGAAGCGCGCGATCTCCTCGGGCGTGGGACCGAAGCCGGCCCGCTCCAGCAGGTGCGCGGCGCGCTCGGCGTTCCACTGGTCGGCGGCGATCGGACGCAGATCGCCGCTCCAGGCGGCCGGGCCGGCACCCGGTGCGGCGACACCGGCCGCGGCGGTGCCGGCCAGCACGAGGCCGAACAAGGCAGACCTGAGGAGGCGGCGCAGGGACATCATCGGAATCCGGGCTGGTGGGTCAGGCAGCCCGCACGGCGGGCGCTGGCGATTCTGGGCCCGGGGCCGGGCGTTTGCACGCGGCCGGCGCAGCTCGGGCAAATTACCCGGCCGCCACCCTAGGACAGGTCGACGCCGAGCTCGGCGGCCAGCCGGTGCAGTTGCGCACGCAGCATCACCACCTCGGCCTGCAGGCGGTGCTGGTTGGCGCGCAGCGCCTGGATCTCGCCGGCCGTCACCAGGTCCTCGGGGGCGCCGCCGGCCGGCGCCGCGGTGGCCACGTCGGGCGGG
>NZ_AZSN01000146.1:0-8961 GCF_000576225.1 Methylibium sp. T29-B
CGCATCACGGTGCGGCCGCTGGCGGATGCCTGGGCGACGCGCCGGCTGCTGCTGTGCACCGCCGTCGGTACCGAACCGGGCGCCGGCGCGGCCGCGCTGTTGCGCTTTCTCTCGGAAGCGTCCTAGCCGTAGCGCAGCTCGGTGGCCTTGCCCCAGAACACGCGGTAGGAGAACACGGTGTAGGCCGCGATCGCCGGCACCGAGATGCACACGCCGATCAGGATGACCTTCAGCGCCGCCGGGCTGCTGGCGGCCTGCCAGATCGTCAGCTGGTCGATCACGACGAAGGGATAGATGCTGTAGGCCAGCCCGAGGAAGCCGAACACGAACACCGCGATCAGCAGCACGAAGGGCAGCCAGCACAGTTCCTTGCGGACGATGGGCCGGTCGAGCACCAGGCGGGCGGCCACCAGCGCGATGGCGGTGGTGAGCGGAATGGCCGACAGCGCGATGATGGCCGGCAGCTCGAACCAGCGCTGGCGCACGGTGGCGCTGATCCACGGCGTGGACAGCGAGATCAGCACCATGCCGACCACCACCGGCCACCACGCGAGCTTGGCCCAGCGGATGGCCTTGCGTTGCAGCTCACCCTCGGTCTTCATGATCAGCCAGGCCGCGCCGAGCAGGACATAGGCCGCCGGCAGCGCGAGCGCGATCGCGGCGGCGAACACCGGGTAGTTCCAGCCCGAGCCGAAGCCGCTGATGTAGCGCCCGAGCATCCAGCCCTGCGACATCGAGGCCAGCAGCGAGCCGGCGAAGAACAGCCGGTCCCAGGTGGCCTTGTGCACGTCCTTGGCCTTGACACGGAAGTCGAAGGCCACGCCGCGCAGCATCAGGCCGATCAGCATCAGCGTGACCGGCAGGTAGAGCTGCGTGAGCACCAGGCCGTGCGCCTTGGGGAAGGCGATCAGCAGGATGCCGATGCCCAGCACCAGCCAGGTCTCGTTGGCGTCCCAGAACGGGCCGATCGAGGCGATCAGCACGTCCTTCTCGGTGGCATTGGCGCGCGGCATCAGCAGGCCGACACCGAGGTCGTAGCCATCGCTGACGACGTAGACGAGCATCGAAATGCCCATCAACGCCATGAAGATCAGTGGCAGCGATTGATCGAACGTCATGTGGCACTCCCCTTCGCCAGCGCGGCCGCGGCGCGGCCTTCGGCGCGTTCCAGCGCATCGGGCTCGATCACGTCCTCGGGCTTCTCGGCCATGTACTTGAGAACGCTGACGTAGGCCACGATCAGCGCAAGGTAGAGCGTCACGTACATCGCGAGGCTGAGCGCGATCATCGAGGACGGCACGGTGGTCGCCGCCACGTCGGCGGTGCGCAGCAGGCCGTAGACGATGAAGGGCTGGCGACCGATCTCGGTCACGTACCAGCCGGCCACGGTGGCGAACCAGCCCGAGAAGCTCATGCCCGCCAGCACCCACAGCAGGCCGCGCGACAGGCGCTGCGGCGCCCAGCCGACGCGGCGGCCCATCCACCAGCCGACCCAGCTCACCAGCAGCATCAGCACGCCCATGCCGACCATCACGCGGAAGGCGAAGAACAGCGGCGCGGCCGGAGGGTGGGCATCGGGGAAGTCGTTCAGGCCCTTGATCTCGCCGTCGGCGTCGTGGGTGAGGATCAGGCTCGCCATCTTGGGGATCGCGATCTCGAAGTGGTTGGTGCGGGCCTTGTCGTCGGGCACCGCGAACAGCAGCAGCGGCGCGCCGCGCTCGGTCTCCCACACCCCCTCCATCGCCGCGATCTTCTGCGGCTGGTGCTTCAGGGTGTTGAGGCCGTGCAGGTCGCCGACGAAGATCTGCACCGGGATCAGCAGCGCCGCGACGGTGAGCCCGACGCGCATCACCTTGGGTGCCGAGCGCTCGGCCTGGCCGCGCAGCAGCTGCCAGGCGCTCAGCCCGGCCATCAGGAAGGCACAGGTCAGGCCCGAGGCCAGCAGCATGTGCGTGAAGCGGTAGGGGAAGGACGGGTTGAACAGCACCTCGGCCCAGCTCTTGACGTGGAACACGCCGTCGATCACTTCATGGCCGGCGGGCGTCTGCATCCACGAGTTCAGCGCGAGGATCCAGAACGCGCTGACGGTGGTGCCGAAGGCGACGAAGAAGCTGGCCATCATGTGGATGCGCTCGCTGACGCGGCCGTGGCCGAACAGCATGACGCCCAGAAAGCCGGCCTCGAGGAAGAAGGCAGTCAGCACCTCGTAGCCGAGCAGCGGGCCGGCCACGTTGCCGGCCTTCTCCATGAAGCCCGGCCAGTTGGTGCCGAACTGGAAGCTCATGGTGATGCCGCTCACCACGCCGAGCGCGAAGCTCAGCGCGAACACCTTGGTCCAGAAGCGGTAGGCGGCGAGCCAGGCGCCGTCGTGCGTGCGCAGCCAGCGCCAGCGGAAGAACATCAGCAGCCAGCCCAGCGCGATGGTGATCGTGGGGAACAGGATGTGGAAGGTGATGTTGGCGGCGAACTGCGCGCGCGCGAGGATCAGCGGGTCCATGCAGTCGGTCCTTTCAGATCAGGGGCGATGCGGCTCAGGCGGCAGGCGCGCCGGGCTTCGCCTTGCGGGCGAATTCCAGCAGCCGTTGAACTTTAGAGCCCATCTTCATGAGCTGGGAGAGGGTTTTCGCATCGAGCTTCTGGACGTCGTCGAACCAGGTGCTCATCAGCTCGATCAGCTCGTGCATGCCGCGCAGGCGCTGCTGCGCGATGCGGTCGGCCTCGCTGGTGGGTGTCTCGAGCAGTGCACTGCGCAGCATCGTCAGCGTGGGTTCGATCTCGCGGCGCCGGCGCTCCTCGGCGAGCGTGCGGAAGATCTCCCAGGCGTCGGTCGGGGCCTCGAAGTACTCGCGCCGGTCACCGGGCAGGTGGCGCAGCCGGACCAGCCGCCAGGCCTGCAGTTCCTTCAGCCCCATGCTGACGTTCGAGCGCGAGAACTCCAGCTGCTCGGCGATGTCGTCCGCATTCAGCGGCGTCGGCGACACGAAGATCAGCGCGTAGATCTGTCCCACCGTGCGGTTGATGCCCCAGCGACTGCCCATCTCGCCGAAGTGCGAGACGAAACTGTGGACGAGAGGGGAGAGCGAGCTCATGCAGTGGATGCGGAAAGTGCCCGGATTCTAGTTGAATTTTCAGTAATTACTGAAAATTCAGATTGAACCGAAAGGGGTGGCGAGCATGTGCCCGTGCGGGAGCGGCGGCGCCGGGCGGCCGCGATAATCGCGCCCATCCGGCGGCTCGACGAGCGGCCTCGACGACGAAAGCCTCACGATGACCGATCGCCCCGAGCCTGGCGGTGACCTCGCGAACCGGCGCCTCGTGCTGGGACTGAGCGGGGGCGTGGCCTGCTACAAGGTGGCCGAGCTGCTGCGCTTGCTGGTCAAGGCCGGCGCCAGCGTGCGGGTGGTGATGACCGATGCGGCGCAGCAGTTCATCACGCCGGTGACGATGCAGGCACTGTCGGGCCAGCCGGTGCTGACCAGCCAGTGGGACGCCGGCGAGTCGAACAACATGGCGCACATCAACCTCACGCGCGACGCCGACGCGGTGATCGTCGCGCCGGCGAGTGCCGACCTGATGGCGAAACTGGCCCAGGGCCGGGCCGACGAACTGCTGAGCCTGCTGTGCCTGGCGCGCCCCATCGCCCGCTGCCCGCTGCTGCTGGCGCCGGCCATGAACCGCGAAATGTGGTCGCACCCGGCCACCCAGCGCAACCTGGCGCAGCTGCGGGCCGATGGCGCGACGGTGCTTGGGCCGGCGAGTGGCGACCAGGCCTGTGGCGAGGTCGGCGACGGCCGCATGCTCGAGGCCGCAGAGCTGTTCGAGGACATCGTGGCGCAGCTCGCGCCCAAGCCGCTGGCCGGTGAGCGCGTGCTGATCACCGCCGGGCCGACCTTCGAGGCGATCGACCCGGTGCGCGGGCTCACCAACCGCTCCAGCGGCAAGATGGGGTTCGCGCTGGCGCGGGCCGCCCGCGAGGCCGGTGCCGAGGTCACGCTGGTGGCTGGCCCGGTGCACCTGCCCACGCCGCGCGGCGTGCGGCGCATCGACGTGCAGAGCGCCGAGCAGATGCTCGCCGCCGTGCTGCCGCTGGCGGCGACGCACGGCATCTTCGTCGCCACCGCCGCGGTTGCCGACTGGCGACCGGCGCGGCTGGCCGAGCACAAGATCAAGAAGGACGGCAAGAAGCAGGCGCCGAGCTTCGAGCTGACCGAGAACACCGACATCCTCGCGACCGTGGCCGCGCTGCCGAACCCGCCGTTCTGCGTCGGCTTCGCGGCCGAGAGCGAGCATCTTGCCGTGCACGCGCGTGCCAAGCTCGAACGCAAGAAGCTGCCGCTGGTGGTGGGCAACCTCGGGCCGGCCACCTTCGGCCGCGACGACAACGCGCTGCTGCTGGTCGACGCACGGGGCGAACAGCCGCTGCCGGCCGACGGCGGCACGGCCGACAAGCTCACGCTGGCGCGCGCGCTGGTGGCGGAGATCGCGCGGCGCCGTCCCACCTTGAACACCTGAACCCATGACGACGATCGACGTGAAAGTGCTGGACCCGCGCATGGCGGACCAGCTGCCCGCCTATGCCACCCCGGGCAGTGCCGGCCTCGACCTGCGCGCCTGCCTCGACGCGCCGCTGTTGCTCGAGCCCGGTCAGACGCAGCTGATCCCGACCGGCCTGTCCATCCACATCGGTGACCCGGGCCTGGCCGCGGTGATCCTGCCGCGCTCCGGCCTGGGTCACAAGCACGGGATCGTGCTCGGCAACCTGGTCGGCCTGATCGACTCCGACTACCAGGGCCCGTTGATGGTGAGTTGCTGGAACCGCGGGCCGGCGGCCTTCACGGTGCAGCCGCTCGAACGCATCGCGCAACTGGTGATCGTGCCGGTGGTGCAGGCGAGCTTCCGGGTCGTCGACGACTTCGGCGCCTCGGAGCGCGGCGAGGGCGGTTTCGGCTCGACCGGCCAGCGCTGACCGGGCCCGGCCCGCGCGCGCCGTGCCGCCGCGTCAGTGCAGCTGGGGCGAGGGCGGTACCGCGCTCAGCACCGAGAGTGCCGAGGTCGAGACCGAGCGGTGCTCGATCTCCTCTTCGCTGGCCGCGCGCACGTCGCGCACCTTCAGCGCAAGGACCAGCGCGATGCCGGCCAGCGGGTGGTTGCCGTCGAGCACCACGTGGCTGTCGTAGACCTCGGTGATCGTGTAGACGGTGTCGAGCGGGAGGTCGCGCGTGGTCGCGCCTTCGGGCGGTCCGTCGAATTGCATGCCGGCCTCGATGTGCCCCGGAAAGACGCTGCGTTCCTCGAAGAACACCAGGTCGGCGTCGTAGTCGCCGAAGGCGTGCTCGGGCTCCAGGTGCAGCGTGGCCTCGAAGCCCTCGGACTGGCCGACGATCGATTCCTCCACCTTGGAGAGCAGATCGTCGCCGCCGACGAAGAACTCCACCGGCTCGGCCAGTTCGTCGATCAACTGGCCGTGTGCATCTTCGAGCCGCCAGGTCAGGCTGACGACGCAGGGGGGCGTGATTTGCATGAAAGGATGATCGCACAATGAGGCCATGTCCCTGCTGCCTGCCATCGACACGCCGACGCCCTTGCTGGGTGCCCTGAGCCCCCGCCGTTTCATGCGCCGCCACTGGCAGAAGCGGCCGCTGCTGATCCGCCAGGCACTGCCTGGCGTGCGCCCCCCGCTGGACCGCGGCGCGCTGTTCGCACTGGCCGGCAGCGAGGATGTCGAGTCGCGCCTGATCGTGCGGCAGCGCGATCGCTGGACCTTGCGTTCCGGGCCGCTGCCGCGCCGGGCGCTGCCGCCCGTTTCTCAGGCCGGCTGGACGTTGCTGGTGCAAGGCCTGGACCTGCACGTGCCGGCGGCGCGCGACCTGCTGTCGATGTTCCGCTTCGTGCCCGAGGCGCGGCTCGACGACCTGATGCTGTCGTGGGCCAGCGATGGCGGCGGGGTCGGCCCGCATGTCGACTCCTACGACGTGTTCCTGCTGCAGGTGCAGGGTCGTCGTCGCTGGCGCATCGCGCCGCCGGGCGATGACACGCTGCGGCCGGATCTGCCGCTGAAGATCCTGGCGCACTTCGAGCCGCAGCAGGAGTGGCTGCTCGAACCCGGCGACATGCTCTACCTGCCGCCCGGCTGGGGGCACGACGGGGTGGCCGATGGCGAGTGCATGACCGCATCGATCGGCTTCCGGGCCCCGGCGCGCGGCGAACTGGCGCGCGAGGTGCTGGCTCGGCTGCTCGAGCGCGAGACGACGCGCCGCGCGTGCTGTACCGCGACGCGGCCCAGCCCGCGACCGACGCGCCGGGGCGCATCCCCGAGGCGCTGCAGCGCTTCGCGGTCGACGCGGTGTCGCGTGCACTGCGTGATCCGCGGGCGCTGCAGGCGGCGCTCGGCGAGGCGCTCACCGAGCCGAAGCCGCGCGTCTGGTTCGCGCCGCCGGCGGAGGTGCGGTCGGTCGACGCAGGCGTGCGCCTGGATCCGCGCACGCGCATGATGTACGACGCGGCCCATGTGTTCGTGAATGGCGAATCCTGGCGCGCCGCGGGGCGTGATGCCGCTCTGATGCGCCGGCTCGCCGACCGCCGTGCGTTGTCGACACGCGAATTGGAGCGGGCCAGCGAGCCTGCACGGGAGTTGCTGACGCAGTGGGCCGAAGACGGCTGGCTGCAGGTCGTGGGAGATGAGGATGGCTGCTGAACCGACCGACCCACCGCAGGAGGGCGCTTCGGCGCCCGCCGGCGGCACCCAGGTGATCGACACGCGCGAGGGCTTCGGCCAGGCCGTGCTGTCCGCGCTGGACGAGTGCGCGGAGGCCGGCGCACGGCATCTCTGGCTGTGCGATCGGGACTTCGCCCGGTGGCCGCTCGGGCAGCCGGCGGTGATCGAGGCGCTGACACGCTGGGCCAGTTCGCGACGCCAGCTGACCGTGCTGGCCGCCGGTTACGATGGCTTCGCGCAGCGTTTCCCGCGCTGGGTGCATTGGCGCCGGCAGTGGTCGCACATCGTCCAGTGCCTGGCAGTCCACGAGGAAGTGGCCGACAAACTGCCGACGCTGCTGTTCGCACCGGAACGCGTGGCCGTCCGCTTGCACGATGGCGAGCGCTACCGGGGCCGGGTCTACCGCGAGACCGCGGATCTGGTGTCCTGTCGAGAACTCGTTGAGGCGCTTTCGCAACGAGCCGACGAAAGCTTCCCTGTCACGACCTTGGGTCTATGAGGGTATGCACCATGTTCGGGATACACTGTTGGGCTAGGCATGGGGCTGCTCGAGCGGCCCTGGTCTTTGTCAGGAACTCGACGTTGTTCGGCGGGTTCCGCCACACCGGTGTTATTTGAACCCTTCGTTTGAGGACCTCATGATGAAAAAATCGCTCCTGCTTGCCACGCTGATCGCTGCTGCCGCCCTCGCTGCTTGCGGCAAGAAGGAAGAAGTCGCGACCGCCGTCGACGCTGCGGCGTCGGCGACCGCGCAGGCCGCTTCGGCCGCCACTGACGCGGCTTCGGCTGCGGCAGGTGCTGCGGCTGACGCTGCGTCGTCGGCTGCCACCGCTGCGACCGACGCAGCCGCTTCGGCCGCCGCCGGTGCCGCCGCGGGCGCTGCGGATGCGGCTTCGGCTGCCGGTGCTGCTGCTTCGGCCGCCATCGACGCTGCCACGAAGTAAATGCAGGCAGGAGGGCGACAGGGCGCTGGTCCCGGTCGCTCCGCGCTTCAGGAAGCCGCCCCTCGGGGCGGCTTTTTTTCGTCCGGCGGCCGCGCGAAGCGGCTCAGGCCAGGTCCAGCCAGTCGAAACCCCGGCGCGCGCTGGCCACCACGATGTCGGCGGCGTCGGTGCCGACCGCCCCGGCCAATGCGGCGGCAGCCAGATCCGGACGGTTGTTCTGTTCGCTCAGATGGGCTGCCACCACATGGCGCAACCCGGCATGTCGGCAGGCGGCCAGCACCTCGGCGGCGGTGTCGTTCGCCAAATGGCCCAGGCGCCCGCCGACACGGGCCTTCAACGAGGCGGGGTACCTCGAGTTCGCCAGCAGGTCCCGGTCGTGATTGCACTCCAGCAGCAGTGCGTCGCAGCCCTGCAATGCACCCAGAAGGTGCGCCGTGATCGAGCCGGCATCGGTGAGCACGCCCAACCGGCGCTGGCCATCGGTGCAGCTCAGTTGCAACGGCTCGGCGGCGTCGTGGGGCACGGTGTAGGGCGACAGTTCGAGATCCCCCACCGCGACGGGAGCCCCGTCGCTCACGAAGTGCAGCAGGTCGTCGTCGAGTTCGGGGGCGCCGATCGCACGCCAGGTGCCGCGGCTCATCCACAGCGGCAGGCGGTGGCGCCGGGCCAGGCTCAGCGCGCAGCCGACGTGGTCACCATGCTCGTGGGTGATGAACAGGGCCGTGAGGCCGGGCGGGTCGAGGCCGAGGCGGCCGAGCCGCAGCGACAGCTCCTTCTGCGTGAAGCCGCAGTCGATCAGCAGGCGGGTCGCGCCGGCCTCCACCAGCGTGGCATTGCCGGTACTGCCGCTGCCGAGGCTGCAAAAGCGCATGGCAGCGACCGCAGTCTCCGCCGTTCAGGCCGTTATCGCTACTTCAGGTCGGTCGCCAGCAGTTCCAGGATGCGCTGCGCGGCATCACCCGTCTCGGAGCCGCCCTGGTTGTTCAGCACCGTCACCAGCGTTGAATCCGCCTGGCTCTTCACCGCGATGCGGTAGCGCGCCAGGCCACCTTGTGCCGCCGCGTCCTTCTTGCCGCCACCGAACAGCTTGCTGAAAAAGCCGGGCTCATCCTTGGCAGCCTGCGCCTGGTCGATGTAGCGCACGTAGTACAGGCCCTGGGCGCGGTCGCGATCCTCGACCGTGAAGCCGCTGCGGTCCAGTGCCAGGCCGACACGCCGCCAGGCGCGGTCGAAGCCCTCGTCGACCTGCAGTCCGGTGCCGGCGCCGGCCAGCAGTCGCGCACGGGCGGCGGGCGGCACCGG